>DASQEG010000651.1:0-2466 GCA_035633775.1 Bryobacteraceae bacterium | reverse complement strand
TAAAAAATATCACAGGGCAAGTCAAGGAGCCGCAGCATGCAATCTTATAGGACATGCGCTTCGCTCTAAGCCTGCTGTGTGCGTCGCTGGTTGCGGCGGAAGCACCGTCATTGCGCCTGCCGGGAGATGCTCGGCCCCAGAACTACAAGTTGGATCTCCGGCTCGATCCGGCACAGGACCGCTTCACGGGTTCGGTCGCTATCGATGTCGAGGTCCTGAAGCCCGTCTCCACGATCTGGTTGCACTCTGCCGGGCTAAACATCAGCGCGTCCAGCGTCGACGGCAAAGCGGTCCAAACACGGCAGGAGCGAGGCTTCCTGGGCCTCGAACTGCAGTCTGAACACCAGCCCGGCAAGGCGCGAATCGAGATTCGCTTCGATGGAGCGCTCAACCAGACTGATGTCGAGGGTTTGTTCAAACAGGTAGACCGCGGGGACGCCTATATCTTCACGCAGTTCGAACCGACCAGCGCTCGCTACGCTTTTCCATGCTTCGACGAGCCGGCGTTTAAGACACCCTGGGAGATCACTCTGCGCGTTCCCAGGGGCATGAAGGCGTTCGCGAATACGCCGGAAGCAAGCCGGAGCGCACAGGAGGGTTTCGACGTCGTCAGCTTCACAACCACCAAGCCGCTGCCGACGTACCTGGTGGCCATGGCAGTAGGACCCTTCGACGTCGTCCCGGTGGGTACAGCGGGTCGCAATCGCACACCGATTCGCACCATCGCTCTGCGCGGACGCGGGAACGAGGCGCACTGGACGAACGAAATTACACCGAAGATTCTGGGTGCCCTGGAGGAATGGTTCGGGCTGCCGTATCCCTACGAGAAACTCGACCAGATTACCATCCCGATCACGGTGGGATTCGGTGCCATGGAGAACGCCGGGCTCATCACTTACACGCAGACTCTCCTGCTGGCCCGGCCCGAGGATCAGTCTGAGGCTCAGCGACGAAGTGCGTTTACGGTAATCGCACACGAGCTCGCTCACCAGTGGTTCGGCAACATGGTGACACCGGCGTGGTGGGACGATATCTGGCTCAACGAGGCTTTTGCCAGCTGGATGGAGGACCACATAGTGGCGCGCCTCTACCCGGAATGGCGCCCGGAGGTCGCCGCAGCCGAGCAGAAGGCGAGAGTCATGTCATCGGACCGGCTGATCAGCGCGCGGCGCATTCGGCAGCCCATCTCCAACGAAGGCGATATCGGCAGCGCCTTCGACAACATCACGTATCAGAAGGGCAGCGCTGTGATCGCGATGTTTGAGCAGTACGCGGGCAAAGAGCGCTTTCAGCAGGGCGTTCGCAACTACATGCGAAAGCATGCGTGGGGCAATGCCACAGCGTCCGACTTCCTGGCTGCTATCAGCTCGGCTGCCGGCAAGGATCTCACCCCCGCGTTCTCGAATTTCCTGGACAGGGGAGGCGTTCCGCTGGTCGAGGTATCGGTGGACTGCACAGCGAAGCCGAAGATCGTACTGAAGCAGAGCAGAGCTCTTCCAATCGGCTCGAAAGGCTCGCGCGACGAGTACTGGAGTGTACCGGTATGCGTTCGGTACGAGGCCGGCGGCAAACAGAGCACCGAGTGCTTCCTTCTCTCCGACCCGCGAGACCAGGCCGAACTGCGCGCTGCATCCAGTTGCCCGGAGTGGCTGCTGCCTAATGATCAGGCAAGGGGATACTATCACTGGCTTCCAGACGAGACACTGCGCAGCAAGCTAGCGGCGAACGCTTCGAAGCTTCAGACCAGTGAACAGGTTGACTGGCTCCGAAACACCGCGGCGCTAAGTTCCATGGGACGGCTTCCCGCCTCTAACGTGCTGAACCTGGCCCGGCAGTTTGCGGACAGCCCGCATCGCGAGGTCGCGCTGGCATCGCTGGATCTGGCCTTGAGTTTCCGCCGTATGGTCCCGCAGGAGTCACGGGAGCAGTACGAAAGTTTGTTGCGGTCCTGGTACGGCGCACGTGCCAAAAAGCTCGGCTGGTTGCCCGCGGCGAGTGACTCAGCCGAAGTAAGGCTGCTGCGCCGAGACCTTGTGCCGACCATAGCGCAACACGGCGACGACGAGGTACTGGCGGCGGACGCGCGCAAGCTGGCGCAGCGCTGGCTCGCAGATCGATCATCCGTGCCCGCGGAAATCGCAGGAGCCGTGCTCAAAGCAGCCGCATCGAGTGGGGACGCAGCATTCTTTGAGAAGCTCGTGGCGGCTGCCCGGGCGACCAACAACCGCCATGATCGTTCGCAGATAGTCGCCGCGATCGGCAGCTTTCGCCATCCTGCGATCGCTCGACGTGGACTGGGCCTGATGCTGACAGGCGAGCTGGATATTCGGGAACTGCTCCCTCTGCTTTGGGCGAGTGGAGACAGCGTGGAGACGGAAGGGGTCGCCGATGAGTTTGTCAGAGCGAACTATGATGCGCTCGCCGCTCGATTACCATCACAACTCGGCACCGGTGCCGCAACAGTGC
>DASQEG010000650.1:0-8160 GCA_035633775.1 Bryobacteraceae bacterium | reverse complement strand
GGCCTGCGATCTTGTCGATTTCGTCAAGAAAGACAATGCCGTTCCGCTCCACGCGCTCCAGAGCGGTGCGGGTCACCTGCTCCATGTCGATCAGCTTCTGCTCTTCCTCCTGCACAAGGTAGTCGAGCGCCTCAGCTACCCGCATATTGCGCTTGCGCGTGCGATTGCCGAAGAGACCGGGCAGCACATCTTTTAGATTGATGTCCATCTCTTCGATGCCGTTCGCGGTGAACTCAAAGACCGGCATTCGCTCCCGTGTTTCCAGCTCGACGATCTTGTCGTCAAGCTTGCCGGAGCGAAGCTTCTCGCGCATCTTGTCGCGATTCTTCTGGTACGTTTCCGAGTTGTCCTGCGGCGGGAGCAACAGGTCCAGCAGACGCTCCTCGGCATTGCGCTCAGCGCGCTCGGCAACCTCGTCGAGGCGCTCTTCCCGTACCATATCGATCGCAATGTCCACCAGATCGCGGATCATCGCCTCCACGTCGCGCCCTACGTAGCCGACCTCGGTGAACTTGCTGGCCTCAACCTTCAGGAAGGGCGAGCTGGCGAGCTTGGCCAGTCTCCGCGCGATCTCGGTCTTTCCAACGCCCGTCGGTCCCATCATCAGGATGTTCTTCGGCATGACGTCGTCGGCCATTTCGGGCTCGAGCTTCTGCCGGCGAATCCGGTTCCGGAGTGCTACCGCTACGGCCCGCTTGGCGTCGGCCTGACCGATAACGTACTTATCAAGCTCCTGGACAATCTCGCGGGGCGTCAATTCGTCCAGCAGGGGAGCATCAGCGCCCGACTGGGTAGGCAGGTAAATCACCATGTCAGGGCAGCTCCTCATAGACGATGTTCTGGTTCGTGTAGATGCACGTGCGACCTGCGATCACCATGCTCTTCTCGACGATTTCGCGCGCTGTCAGTTTTGTGTTCTCCACGAGTGCAACCGCAGCCGATTTGGCGAAAGCGCCGCCGGAGCCGATTGCTGCTACATCTTCGTCGGGCTCGATCACATCCCCCGAACCGCTCAGGATGTATGTGTGCTCCAGATCCCCGACCAGCAGGAGCGCATCGAGGTGGCGCAGGACTTTATCGGTGCGCCAGTCCTTTGCGAGCTCCACCACGCTCCGCGGCAAGTTGCCATTATGCTGTTCCAGTTTGGACTCAAACCGCGCGAAAAGCGAAAAGGCATCGGCCGTCGATCCCGCAAATCCGGCCAGAATTCGCTGGTTATAGAGCCTCCGGAGCTTCTTGGCTGTGCCCTTCAGGACCTCCTGCCCAAGCGTGACCTGACCATCACCGGCCATCACCACTTTGCCATTCCGCCGAACACAGAGTATGGTTGTGGAACGAATGCGCCGCCTCGAACCCGCGGCACCACAGAGATTGTGCATCAAATGCGTCCGCTACCAGTGTACGACCACTGTGGGACCATAGGAGAACACACTCCTTCGGAAAGGCAATCACCTCAGCTTGACGAGTAACCCGAACGCGGGCACCCGCAACATCGCCATCATTGCGCACGTAGATCACGGCAAGACAACGCTGGTGGACGCGCTTCTCAGACAGAGCGGCATTTTTCGGTCGAACGAAGCTGTCGCCGACCGCGTTATGGACTCCAACGAACTGGAGCGTGAGCGCGGCATCACCATTCTGGCCAAGATCACCGGCGTTCACTACGGGGGCACGAAGATCAATATCGCTGACACGCCCGGTCACAGCGACTTCGGGGGCGAGGTCGAACGTGCGCTCAAGATCGTTGACGGAGTCATGCTGCTGGTCGATGCCAGCGAGGGGCCGCTGCCTCAAACACGTTACGTATTGATGAAAGCACTGGAGGCGCGGCTGCCTCCGATCGTAGTAATTAACAAGATCGATCGCCCCGATGCCCGTATTCAGGAGGTCCTGAACGAGGTTTACGACCTCTTTATCGATCTCGATGCACAGGAAGATCAGCTCGATTTTCCGGTCATCTACACAAACGCGAAGGCTGGCATCGCAACGACGACACCCGACGACGACTCACAGGATCTGCGCCCGCTGTTTGATGCCATTCTCAAGCACATCCCGCCACCCTCCGGCGATCCGGATGCACGTCTTCAACTGCTTGTGGCGAATCTGGACTACAGCGACTACCTCGGCCGGCTCGCGATCGGGCGCGTCTTCAACGGGACGCTCCGGCATGGCGATGAAATCAGCATTTGCAAGATGGACGGGACGGTACAGCGCACGCGCATTACCAAGCTGTATTCATTCGAAGGGCTGAAGCGTGTCGATGAAACGCAGGCGCTGCCGGGCGACATGCTGGCCATCGCAGGCGTCGAGGGGATCACCATCGGCGACACCGTCAGCGATGCCGAAACTCCTACTCCTCTGCCCCGGGTGCCTATCGACGAGCCCACGATTGGAATGGTGTTCACAATCAATACGTCGCCCTTTGCCGGCAGGGAAGGGCAGTACGTGACGTCACGGAACCTGCGTGACCGGCTGGATAAGGAACTGCTGACCAACGTATCCATCAGGGTCGAGGAAGCGGGCGGACCCGACGCGTTCAAAGTCCTGGGACGCGGTGAGCTGCAACTGGCCATCCTGATCGAGATGATGCGGCGTGAAGGGTACGAGCTGATGGTGGGAAAGCCCGAAATCCTCACCCGGCACATCGACGGCAGGCTGCACGAACCCCAGGAACTGCTCGTTATCGACTGCCCCGAGCAGTTCGTCGGCGTCGTCATTGAGAAGCTTGGCACCCGCAAGGGCAAGATGTCCAAAATGATTAACAACGGATCGGGCCGCGTGCGTCTGGAGTTCCTGATCCCCTCGCGAGGGCTCATCGGACTCCGCAGTGAGATGCTGACCGACACGCGCGGCACAGCGATTATGAATTCGCTCTTCCATGGGTGGGTGGAGTGGCAGGGCGACATTCCGATGCGCCCGACAGGTGCGCTGATCGCCGACCGGTCCGGTAAAGCGACAGGGTACGCGCTCTTCAATCTTCAGGAACGCGGCGAGATGTTCGTCACGCCCGGAACGGAAGTCTACGAAGGCATGATCGTGGGCGAGAACGCGCGTGAGGCCGATCTCGACGTCAACATCGTTAAAGAGAAGAAGCTTACCAACATGCGCGCTTCTACAGCCGATGACGCTATTCGCCTGGTTCCGCCCAAGGTCATGAATCTCGAGCAGGCGATTGAGTTCATCAGCGACGACGAGTTTGTGGAAGTGACGCCGCAGTCGATCCGAATGCGCAAAAAGGTCCTGAAGGCTAACCAGCGATAGAAGGGGCAGGAGCCCTGTTCGGCTCCTGCCCTGGGCACTTACACTCCCACGTAGCGGATGCTCGTCGTATCGGTCGCCGTCTTACCGGCCGCGTCGGTGACCGTCAACTCGAACACATAGTCACCGAAGCCGCCGCTGAAGTAAACGGTCGGCCGTGCAGTGTTCCCCTGCGTGATCGCGGCTGAGCCGGACACCAGGCGCACCGCGTAAGTGAGCGCACCAGCGTCCGCGGCAGCAGACTGGGTGGCGTCAAGCTGAATCTGCTGAGAGGTGGTGGACAGATTCTTCGGAAGCAACACCGCCTTGGTCCCAGTTGTCCCGGAGCCGCCGCCCGGTGTTGGACACGCATCCTGGAAAGGCGCGATGGCCGCGAGGATGTCGGCCATCATCTTCGCTTCGTCAAATGCTTTCGGGAACGGAATGTTGCTGTTCACCAGATTCAGGTACGCGGCGTGCCGTGCCTCGACAGTGGTGATGCCCGCGCCGGCCGCCATTAATTGGCGATTGGTGAGCATCGCGAGCGCCCCGTTGTAGGCCATCACGCCAGTTTCCTCGAGTGTCTGGGCGACCTGAAGGAACTCATCGGGCGTGTTGTACGGGAATCGATAAGTGCAGGCCTGCACGGGTGTGCCGCCGAGCTGTGTGATAGCTGCCTGCAATGCCTGAACGTGAGCCACTTCATGATCGCGGATGCGAGTCAGATTGGTGTACACGCCCTGCACGGTCCCGGGTCCGAGGATGCGTCCAAACGTCGCGGTACCGAAAGCCTGAGCCGAGAACCGTTCCAGCCCCCGGGTGTAGAAGTTCGCTTCCAGATGCTCGAGCGCAAGGGCATAGTTCAGCACGCGAATGTCACCCGCGTTGGCGCCTGTAGTTTGAGCGCCGGCTTTCGATGCAACAAGCGCCGCACCAGCGAGCCCCGCGCCCAGTGCCACATTCCTGCGAGTCATGCCTTGTTTGTTGTCCTGTGTCATGGTGCGCATCTCCTACGGAACGATGAACTGGTTGGCGGCCTGAAGGATCTCGGCCATGGTTCGGCCTGCGTCCACTGCATCGGGGAACGGGTTCTGGCCGCGCAGACGGTTCAGGTAAGCCGCGTGACGAGCTTCGACGGTCGCGATTGTGGCGCTGGCCGTTATCAGCTGCGTGCTGAACATCATCGGGATGGCGCCATTGTAGGCAGCCACGCCGGTGTTCTCCAGCAGCGCCGCCGTGCCGATGAAGTCTTCCGCCGACGTGAAGTTGAAGTTGAAACGCGGAGCATCCACCGGCGTCCCGCCGTTTGCGCGAATGACGTTCTGCAGCGTGCGTACGTGCTGCTGTTCGTGATTGCGAACGACGCTGAGGTAGCCGTACACATCCTGCGCCAAACCCGTGCCATATGCTCCTGACAACGGTGCATCGGAACCGATACCCGAAGCCTGCTGCAGGTTCCGCGAGAACGCCGCATTGGCGAAATCGGCGGAGCTGAAGCGCTGCAGACCCTGCGTGTAGAAGGTCGCCTCCAGGTACTCCAGTGTCAATGCGTAATTCAGCAGATTCAGGTCGTTGGCCGCCGAAGGTGCGGGCGGAGTGGTCGAGGTCTGAGCTGCTGCGATCTTTGCAGCGGCACCGACGCCGACGATGGCCGCAACTCCTCTCATGAAGTCGCGCCGAAACTTCGCTTTGTCTTCTTCGAACTGCCTTGCGGCTGATGTAGCGCCGCTATCGAGCTCTGTGCTCACGTGGCGATCCTTTCTGCGGCTGCTGCACCCGGCAGCGTCCGCTCCATAGGGTTGTAGTGACCCTGCGTTGACTGATACGGTGTGTTGACCCTCGGTAGATCTCCGGGTGACAAATCAAACCGTTAGGGTTGGCTTTTACCGCTCGGGGCACTGCAACTGCGCCGCGGATATAATCGTTGCGGTATGCACGAAAGCGGTTTATCCCGGCGCGAACTCCTGCGTGGAGCGTCCACGGGCACAGCCTGGTTCACAGCGGCATCGTACTCCCGAGTTATGGGTGCGAACGACCGGATCCGCCTCGGTCTGATCGGTTGCGGCGGACGCGGGCGGCACGTGCTCAGTACCTTCGTCAAAAGCGACAAGGTGGAGGTGCCCGCGGTCTGTGACGTGTGGCCGGAACGCAGCGCGCAGGCAAAGAAGGACAGCGCTCCCAACGCAGCACAGTTTACGGATCACAGGAAGCTCCTCGACACGACCAAAGACCTGGATGCCGTTCTGATCGCGACGCCCGATCACTGGCATGCGGCCACTGCCATCAACTGCCTCACCGCACGCAAGGACGTCTACGTCGAGAAGCCGCTGACACTCAGGATCGAAGAAGGCCCGGAGATTGTTAAAGCGGCCCGAATCAATGAACGGGTATGTCAGGTGGGCATGCAGCAGCGTTCAGGGCGCCACTACATCCAGGCGAAGAACGAGATCGTAAAAGCAGGGAAGCTGGGCAAGGTTACCCTGGCCAGGACGTGGTGGCACGGAAACGGTGCCCACCTGATGACTGTCCCGGAGAAGTATAGAAATAAGCCGACCGACCTCGAATGGGGCCGTTATCTTGGCCCGGTGAAGTGGCGTGACTGGGACCCGCCGCAGTACTTTAACTTCCGCGCTTATCTCGAGTACGGCGGCGGCCAGATCACCGATCTTTTCACGCACTGGATCGATGTAGTGCACATGTTTCTTGAGCAGGACAACCCGATCGCTGCGGTTGCCTCGGGGGGCGTTTATCACTATCGCGACGGGCGGACAGCTCCCGACACCATAACGGCTCTCCTCGAGTACCCGGACAACTGGACTGCGACATTCGAAGCCACGCTCGCTCCCGGATTAACAGGCGCGGGCGTCGAACTGGTGGGGACGGAGGGGCGCCTGCATATCACCCGTAGTCAGTACACATTCACGCCGAAAGGGCGGGACGCGGTGCCGGTGGTGGTGAAAGCGGATCGCGATCAGACGATCGATCACGTCGAGAACTTCCTCGAGTGTATGCGAACCCGGAACCGGCCGAATGGCGACGTTTGGGTAGGACACCGTTCCGCGCAAGCTTCGCATCTGGCCAATATTGCGTACGTTCAAAAGCGCCGGATTCGTTTCGATCCGGATCGGGAAGAGATTCTGCCCCTTTAGAACAAAAGGGAGCAGCGTGCGTTACGCTGCTCCCTTTCTGTTGCTTCAGCAGGCCCGCTGGCTGCGCCCGGACTGAACTACTGCTGTGTTGCCGTCGCGCCGGTTGCAGCCTGGTCTCGCGCAGCCGGAGTCTGCTGCGTCGTGGTCGAGCCCTGTCCCGACGACTGCGCCGCGCCGCCACCGGTCGCCATTCCAGCGTTTGTCGATGACCCGCCCAGATCGAGTGCGAAGACACGCATCTCAACGCGGCGAGCCTGCTTACGCCCTTCGCGGGTCTTGTTGTCCGCGTTGGGGTCGTCTTCGCCAACGCCAAGGACGTTGATCTTACGAAGCGGCACATTGTGCTTTACGGTGAGATAGCGGACCACCGAATCGGCACGCTTGCGGCTCAGTTCCAGATTGGTGGTGGAGCTTCCGGTCGCGTCAGTGAAGCCCTGAATTTCGAGAACGTAGTTTTTCGAACCCTGAAGCTGAGCAACCGCGGCATCCAGCTGCGCCTCAGCATCCTTCGTGAGTTGATGCTTCCCAAGGCCGAACAGGACGTTTTCCGCAGTCACAAGCTTATAGTTGTCAATGTTTTCGCTCAACTCGCTCAGGCGTGAGCGGGTGCTCTCAGCAAGGCCGTAAGCATTGTCAGCGCGGCTGAACGCTCCGTCAGCACGAGTGTGCGCCGTCTGTGCGGCCTGCCCGGCTGCTGATGCCTTCCGCTCAGCGTCCATGGCGCGTTCGTCCGTCCGCGATAGCCCATTTTCGAGCTCGCCTAAAGCGGCCTGTTGTTCCTGATTGCGCTTCTCAGCACTGCTGACCCGCGCTTCCACCGGGGCTACCGTTTGTCTAACATGCTTTTTAGTAGCGCAGCCCGTCGTACCGATAACCATAAAAGCCGCCGCAGGCAGAATCAGCGCGGCCGTAGTTCGTCCATGGTTGAACATTACGGATGTTTTCCCTCCCTTGGAGTTATACAGCAAATGTTGTACCACGCGCAAGTTGCTGATTCTACATGAACGCCTTTGTAGAACAGTGAAAAATGTTCCGTTAGGATCCGGTAAATGCTGCCATACAATGTGATCGGGGCGCTATGAAACCGGTCTTCGCCGCAGCGGCTCTTGGGGCGGCACTGTCCGTCACCGCACAGACTCCGATCCGAATCGCCGGCGCCTGCACCCAGGAAGTCATCCAAAACCTCTCATTGCCCTGTTCGGTGGAAGAACCTTGCCCGCTCTTCCTGGAAGCTTCAGCCGTGGAGAGCGCTGGCCCGAGGCTGGTGCTGACGGGCAATCTGCATACGGGCGCGGCGACCGTGCAATCAGTGCTGCTCATCAGCGACGATGAGGGGCGTACCTGGACGGAAGCACACCCCCGTATGGCGGGAGTCGTGCTCGACCAGATCGTCTTTCACGACTTCGCTACAGGCTGGATCAGCGGACATGCGCTGACCGGTGTTCCGCGCGATGCCTTTCTCCTGCTCACAGCCGACGGCGGTAAGACCTGGAGGCGGCGCCCGATCTCGAATGAGCAGGGCCGCACAGGCGTCGTTGAACAGTTCCGCTTTACGTCGAAGAACTCCGGTCGGCTTGCGCTCGATCGCGTCCGCGCGGCAGAGGACGGACTTCGATATGAGATATGGGAGACAGTGACCGGAGGCGAGAGCTGGAACATCAGCCAGGTGGATTCGCGGCCTCTGCCATTTGAGAACCCGCCACGTCCGGCCAGCTACCGCATCACATCGAGCAGCCAGGCTAAGGTCCATCGGGTCGAACGCAACGCGGGCGGA
>DASQEG010000649.1:0-1972 GCA_035633775.1 Bryobacteraceae bacterium | reverse complement strand
GAGTTCGCGCCGGAGCTGGGCGTCGAGGCGCAGATCCGCCGCCGAACCCTCTGCGAGGCTTCGCTCCGTAAGCTCCGGAATGCGGCGGTCCGACGAAAACAGCTCAGCCAGCAGCCGGATCTCGACCGCGCGCGCTTGCTGGACCCTTCGCTCAAATGCCGGGATGACTGCAAAATAGACCGAGAGTGCCAGCGTCAGGAAGAACAGATTATGAAGCAGGACGAGCTTCGGCCGGACCTCGAGGTTTCCGAACTGGCGGCCAATGCCTGTGGAAAAAGGGGTCGGTTCGGGCGGCTGTCGCCAGGGTCGCCGGGCCTGAACAACGTTCAACCAGTTACGGTCAGACAAGAATTCTTGCTCCTATTGCAGAATTCTTCCACGTATGGTAGAACGAGTAAAGCTGACCGTACCAGTAGGACCGCAGTGCGTCTGCGAGATTGAACTCCGGCTGGCGAACGGATGAGCTTGGGCACGCTCGATTCGCATGGCTCTTATCTTTCCAAAATCCACTGACAAGTATGTCAGGCTGGGCGCGGCGGTGGTCGGGGCGATGGTCCTCGGCGGAGCGGCGCTGGGCCTTTACCTTACGCATCCAGAGGTCCTGAAGACGGGCTATGCTCCGATTCAGCCGGTTCCCTACAGCCACAAGCTGCACGCCGGGGATCTCGGGATGGACTGTTATTACTGCCACTCGACGGTCGACAAGAGTGCGCATGCCGCTGTTCCCGCCACGCAGGTGTGCATGAACTGCCATGTACGGGTGAAGCCCCAGAGCCCGCGTCTGGCGAAGGTGCGCGAGAGCTACGAGACGGGCAGGCCGATCGAGTGGGTGCGGGTGCATAAGATTGCCGATTTCGCGTTCTTCAACCACCAGGCGCATGTAACGGCCGGCGTGAGTTGCGTAAGCTGCCATGGGCGTGTGGATCAGATGGTGGAAGTGAAGCAGGTCGAGCCGATGAACATGGCCTGGTGCCTTGACTGCCACCGCAACCCCGCCCCGCATATCCGTCCGGTGGACCAGGTTACGAATCTTGCCTGGCAGCCGGACCGGGATCCGGCGGCAATCGGACACGAAATCATCAAAGCCAGAGGAATCAACCCTCCGCAGAATTGCTCGGGGTGCCATCGATGATCCAGATCACGAAAAAACTGACGGGCAGGAAATACTGGAAGTCGCTCGATCAGTTTTATCAAACGTCCGAGTTCCAGGAGTGGATGAATCGGGAGTTCCCGACCGCTGCTGAAAGTGTGATGTCGGAGTCCTCGCGACGGAACGTGCTGAAGCTGATGGCGGCCTCGTTCGGCCTCGCCGGCCTTACCGCGTGCCGCCGTCCCGTAGAAAACATCCTGCCGAACGCACGCGGAGTCGAGGATTACATCCCCGGCCGACCGCAGTTCTACAACACCGCGATGTCGTTGGGCGGCGCAGCCATGGGGCTGATGATCGAAACCAACGACGGGCGCCCCACTAAGGTCGAGGGTAATCCGGAGCATCCGTGGAGCGAGGGACGTGCGCGCGGTTTCCATCAGGCATCCGTTCTGCAGCTGTATGACCCTGATCGCGCGCTGGCCTTCAAAGTAGAGGGCCGCAACTCAAACTGGAACGAGTTCATAAAGTTCGCCGAGGTGCTGCAGGGCCAGCTTGGCGATGGTTCGGGCCTGCGCTTTATCAGCGAGCAGGTCAACTCGCCTTCCCTGGCCGCGGTGCGCCGTCACGCACTGTCGCGCTTTTCCGGCGCGAGGTGGGTGGAATACGATCCGACGCTGACCAGTGAGACGGCTCTGCCCGCGGTGCCCCGCGTCGCCTTCGACAAAGCTTCTGTAATTCTGGCGCTGGACAGCGACTTCCTCGGCCTCGACAGCACGACCGTTCGTCCCACGCGCGAGTTCGCTCGTGCCCGGATGACGAGCGACGACGCGAGCGCGCAGATGAACCGTCTGTATGCCGTCGAGAGCCAGTTCTCAGTAACTG
>DASQEG010000648.1:0-4088 GCA_035633775.1 Bryobacteraceae bacterium | reverse complement strand
ACCTTCAGGCCGCGCTCGACTGCCTTTTTGGCCAGCAGGCCGGCGGCGAGCATGACGGATGGGTTGGACGTGTTCGTACAGCTTGTGATGGCGGCGATCACCACCGATCCGTCCTGAAGTTCGGCTACCCTGGATCCCATTACGACTGCAACTTTACGCGGAGCCTCGGCCAGACCGCCGAGGAAGTTCTTCTTCACGTCCGGCAGATTGATTCGGTCCTGCGGACGTTTGGGGCCGGCCAGCGACGGCACTACCGATCCAAGATCGAGTTCCAAAGTGTCGTTGTACAGCGGTGAGGGCGAATCGGGATGCAGGAACATGCCCTGCTCCTTGAAGTAGGCCTCTACGAGCGAAACCAGCTCCGGAGGACGGTTGGTCATGCGCAGGTATTCAAGCGTGTTTGCGTCGACCGGGAAGAAGCCGATCGTAGCTCCGTACTCCGGAGCCATGTTGGCGATGGTGGCCCGATCGGCGAGTGGAAGCGCGTTTACACCAGGACCGTAAAACTCGACAAACTTGCCGACCACGCCCTTGGCTCGAAGCATCTGCGTGACCGTCAGAACCAGATCGGTAGCCGTCGCGCCGGACGGAAGGGAGCCGGTGAGCCGGAACCCCACGACCTGCGGCAGCAGCATGGAGATGGGCTGGCCAAGCATGCAGGCCTCGGCCTCGATGCCGCCCACGCCCCAGCCGACTACCCCAAGACCGTTGATCATGGTCGTATGCGAGTCGGTACCCATGACGGTATCGGGGTACGCCTGATTGCCGTTTGTGAACACGACCGGCGCCAGATACTCCAGATTTACCTGGTGGACGATGCCGGTATCGGGCGGAACTACGCGGAAATTGCGAAATGCTTTCTGACCCCAGCGAAGCAGAGCATAGCGCTCCTTGTTGCGCTGAAACTCGAGGATCGCGTTTAGGCCGAACGCCTCAGGTGAGCCAAAGTGGTCCACCATTACCGAGTGATCGATTACCAGATCGGCGGGAATGAGCGGATTCGCAAGGCCGGGATCAGCGCCGGCAGCTGTAAGAGCATCGCGCATGGCCGCAAGGTCGCATACGGCCGGAACACCGGTGAAGTCCTGCAGGAGGACCCGCGCGGGGCGGAACTGAATCTCACGCGGCTTGCGTACGGCCTCCCACCGGGCTACGTAGTCAATGTCCGCAGCCCTTACAGAGCGTTCGTCCTCGGAGCGCAGCAAGTTCTCCAGCAGAATTCGGATGCTGTACGGAATGCGTGAGGTGGTGGCAACTCCCGCCTTGTCCAGCGCTTCCAGCCGGTGGATGGTGTAAGAGCGATCCTTTACGCGCAGCGTGGCTGCAGAACCGAAGCTGTTCCTTGTCTCCATGGGTACTCACTTCATCGTATCCTGGCGCGCTGCGCGGTGAGACTGCGGTTCAGGATTGGTACTGTGCAAGTTGTTCTATTCAGTACTTTTAGTGCTACCGGGGAACCGTCTGCAACAACACGCTTCCTTTCGAGGTGTTCCAGATCGGCACCGCTGACTCCGCCGTTCCTGAGCCGGGCCCGTCCGCTCTGGTGTCCGGTGGCACGCTCTGCCCGGCACCCGCCGTTTTGCAAAGCGCTAGTCCTCCGCTATAGTCGTCGCGTTAGAATACGAAGGTGAGAAGCTTCCTGCTCACACTTATCCTTCTTCTCCCTGCGTTTCCGCAGGAACCCACATCGCAGGATCCTCCGGAAGAAGATCAGGCTCTCCTCGAAAAGCAGGAGTATGTCCTCAATCCTCTGCAAGCTGTAAAAGAACTGAAGGTCGGCGCGTATTACCTGAAAAAGGGTAGTTATCTCGCCGCAGCGCGTCGCTTTGAAGAAGCAACGAAGTGGGACCCGAATTCTATTGAGGCGTGGTTCCGGCTGGGCGAAGCGCAATCGAGGCTCGGCGATATGACGGCAGCTAAAAACGCGTGGAAGAAGGCCGCCGAAATCGATCCCGAGAGCAAGCTGGCCGTTGAGGCCAAGCGCAGGCTGGCTAAAGCAACGCCTAAAACCTGAGCGTCAACCCCAGCTGCATCGTTCTTGGGCCTCCGCTCTGGAACGCGGGGCTCAGCCCGCCGTTCGGGCGACCTGTGCCGAGCATCAGGCTGGTCGTCGAGGGTGAAAACCCAAACATCGGAGACGCAAGCACGCGAACAGGATCCGCGAGTTGTGCGTGGTTCGGGACGTTATAAGCTTCTGCTCTCAGGCTTAGTCGCAGGCGTTCCGTAATGACAAAGCTGCGCGTCACTGCCAGATCGAGCTGTGTCAGCGAGCGCCCTGTGATGGCGTTGCGCCCCAGCGTTCCCTGAAAACCCGCAGGCCGCGTGAAGGCAGCAGGATTCAGGCGTCCGTCGACCCACACCGGAACTCCCGGAACAAGATCAGGGCGAAGGTCGTTGTCAAACCCGAGCCCAAATGGGTGGTCTGTAGTGATCACATCGATGGGAAACCCGGTGCGCAGGCGCAGAGCGCCGCTCAGCGTCCAACCCCGTGCCGCACGTACGCCGGAACGGCCTAGATCATAGGCGAGGGCAGCCTGGAAATTGTGGCGTACGTCGAAGTTGGAAGAACCCCGGTCCGAAGATCCCATGAACACGAGATAGGATGCCGAATCCCACGAGCCGTTGTCGATGGCATGGGACCAGGTATAGGCAATGGTGCCGAGCAGGCCTCGAACATCGCGGCTCCGATAGTTGAACTGCAGCGAATGGTACGAAGACTCGCCCCCATTCGTCGCAAGGACCAACCGCGGCCGCCCGGAGCGAAGATCTGTGTAGCCTTCGCGGCGCAGCAGGCCATCGCCAAGTGCCGCCACGTAACCAGCCGAGATGGCCGCGTCCCGCCCAAGCATGCGCTCGACGGTGACGTTCCAGTGCGCTGTCCTCGGCAAACGGAGGTTCGCAGCGAACCCGTACTGTACGGAGTCCTCGAATGTGTTCACGGAAGCGATGCCGGCAAACATGGAGCGGAAGCGGTTGTAGGGTGCCCCGTTGACGAGATCGACGGCGGAACTGAAGCCGAGATCATAGAAGAGACCCGCTCCGGCACGAAGCACCCATGATTCACCCAATCGCCAGGCGAGTCCTGCGCGAGGCGCAATCTGTCCAGCTCGAGTCTTCCATTGCGGCGTTTCGTAAAACGCGGGCGTTGCTGTCACTCCTACGGGTGAATTGACCGGGTTCGGCGAAAGTACAAACTCGCCGCCCGCTCCGGCCGGGCCACGATACGACGGTGGCGGCGTGACTTCCTGGCGCAATCCCCACGTCACGTTCAGTCGGGGCGTGATATGCCACGTGTCCTGTGCGAACAGGGAGACGGTCTCGATCAGACTGGAACCGCCGCCTGTCTGAGCAAAGCTGTACGAAGGAATAGCTCCGAAAACAAGCCGGTCGAGGCTGTCGAACAGGGACGTGACGCTGGTGATTGGAGCCGCTCGCGAGGGTGAAAGTCGCAGGTAGTCGACCCCAAAGCGAAGGTCGTGGCGACCGTGTGTAATCGACGTTGTCGCGGCCATGTTCCATTGAGTTTGTGCCGACCGGCCAGCGTCACCCGTTACCAGCTGTCCGACCCCGCGAATGCCGATCCCGTAAAGCGCCTGGCCCGCTCCTGAGGGCGGTGGTAGCCGGCGCAGGTCAAAATCTGCGCTGCCGGGCAGCCACTCCGAGCTGACCTGGTTACGGAAGAAGCCAAGGCGGGCATCGAGTGTCACGCGCGGGCCCACGGTGGTGGCACCACCAGCTGTGAAGGAGTGCGAGGCGAATCGAGCACTGTTTCGGGAGTAATAACCCGACTCGGTCGAGGACGGCGCGCGGTTATAACGTACGAAAACCGTGCCCGCTGTTCCCATCGTATGGTCCAGCCGCAGCGCAGAGCTGTCCACGGCCGAGGGAGTTACCGCCTGGCCCGTGTGGAAAGCAGCGACAGGGCTCAATTCCGCGCCGTTCGGAAGTGGGAAAGCGTTCACAATTGCCCGCGTCGGCACGGAGGCTGTACTCCGCGCACCGAGCGAAGGCACAACCGAAAGGAACGTCACCGGCTGGCGGAGGCGGATGTGTTCCGTTGAAAAGTGGAAAAAGCTGCGGTTCCGAAC
>DASQEG010000647.1:0-2792 GCA_035633775.1 Bryobacteraceae bacterium | reverse complement strand
TCGACCGGTCGCCGGATCCAGCCTCCACAAACCACTGACAGTCGCCAGCCACAGCATTCCCGCGCTGTCCTGGCTGATGTGCGTTACGAAAGGGATCGGATACCGTGTGAACGTTTCCGTCACCTGGTTGAATCGGTTTAGGTACTGATCACAGCCGACCCAGAGGGCTCCATCGCGGTCTTTGAAGAGGGCGTGGACTGACACGCCGCTCAGGCTCTTTGCGTTGCCAGGGTCGTGGACGAAGTCCTTGAAGACGTAGCCGTCATACCGGTTTAGCCCATAGGGTGTGCCAAACCACATAAATCCCAGATCGTCCTGAACGATCTGGTCAACTTTCGTTTGTGCAAGTGCGTCAGCCGTGGAAATGCGCTGGAAGCGAATGTCCGCCCCGTCGACGATCGGTAATCGAATTGGCCGGGGATCCACGAGGACGGATGGCGCTCTCTGCCGTTCAGTCTGCCCATGCATGCTGGCGGTGGGTGCAAGCATTAGCATGAGACCGACCGCAAGCATGGGCCGGAGTACTGTCAGCGGAGCAGACACCACAACTGCCTCGACCCGTAATCCGGACGCAGGATCGCATTTGACCGGCTGTCTCGGGACCGCACAACGCATCGCTCTATTTAGCCATAAAACACAGAAGCGAAGCAGCGTCGTCCCTAGCATTAAGTCGCGTCAACAATAGCATGCGGGAGTCGTCCAGTCCGGTGTACGTCGATCCTGCTAGCGCTTCCGTTGCCACGATGTATCGCGCCTACACATGTACCGCCTCTGCTGCCTGCAACCCAGATATCACCTCTCCGTTCAACGGACTTGATCCAAGCGGCGATCCGGGGGCGATACCCAGGCGTTGCATGGTGGCGATCAGCGTTGTTCTCGGTATACCCAGTCGCGCCGCTGCTCCACGCGGCCCGCCTACAACCCAGTTGGCCTCGCCGAGCGCTGCGGTGATGTGCGCACGTTGCGCATCGGCCAGCGTTCTGCGGGGGGCTGTTTTGCCGACTCGTGCTGCAACCCCTGGCGAATTACCACCAGCAATGAGGTGTTGTGTTGTCTCGTGGCTTAATACAGAGCCGGTGGTGACTATAACGCCGCGCTCGACCACGTTCTGCAGTTCTCGAACGTTGCCTGGCCAGGCATACTGCTCCAGCGTTCTCATCACCTCTTCGGGAATTGTCTCGATGACCTTGCCCTGCTGTGTTGCGAACTTCCGGACGAAGTGCTCGACCAGCAGCCGCACATCCCCGGGCCGTTCGCGGAGCGGTGGGAGCGCGATCGGGAATACGTTTAGCCGGTAGAACAGATCCGCACGGAACTTGCGCTGCTGGACCAACACCGCTAAATCCTGGTTCGTCGCGGCAATGACGCGGACGTCTACCTGGAACGTATGGCCGCCTCCGAGTCGCTCAATCTGCTTCTCCTGCAATGCGCGCAGGAGTTTAGGCTGAAGTTCGACCGGAAGGTCACCGATCTCGTCCAGAAACAATGTTCCGCGGTCTGCAGCTTGAAAACGCCCCATCGTCTGAGCAACAGCACCTGTGAAGGCGCCTTTCTCGAACCCGAAGAGTTCACTCTCAAGCAGCGTGCTCGGAATCGCCGCGCAGTTGAGGGCTACGAAACGGTTCTTTCGCCGTGGGCTCGCTTCGTGAATGGCGCGTGCAATCACTTCCTTGCCCGTGCCAGTTTCGCCCTGGATGAGGACGGCCGAGTCCACCGGCGCAACCAATTCGACATTGTCGAGCAGAGCGCGGACCGCCGTGCTGTTTCCAATCACCTGTGACGTCGCCATCGAACTTCCCCCCGCGTACATCGAATCGAATGTTTATCCCCGATGGAGTGCGTCGGCATCTCCATTGGCAGGTTCAAGCAATTTAACCTGAACGTCGGTGATTAGACCATTAGACGATGGTATTGGTGATACTTTGGTACCGCTGAATCGGTGTACAGCTATCGCCAGCAGCCAGAAGTACGGGACGCGTGCTCCATGATTGGCGTGCGAAGCTTCAACCGAGCCTCCCCCCGGGTCCCAGACCGATACTAAAGTACAGTGGACACTTTCTAGCGGCTGGAGCACTGTTGATACAGCGGTCCCGCCAGGAAAGGAGGACATAGAAATAGGTGTGCTTGTATCTGTGGTCGACGACGATGAGTCTGTGCGTGAATCGTTGCCTGATCTGCTGAATGAGCTTGGCTTTGAAGCCTGTGCTTTTTCTTCTGCGGAAGGATTTCTCGATTCCGGGTTCGTGAATCGGACCCGCTGTCTGCTTTTGGACATCGGCATGCCGCAGATGAACGGCCTGGCACTCCAGCGGGAGTTGCAGATCCATGGTCAGAAGATCCCGATCATCTTCATTACCGCTCGGGACGATGCTGCCATCAAGTCGCAAGCGTTTGAACAGGGCGCCGTCGGATTTCTTCTGAAGCCATTCAGCGACACTGCTCTCCTTGCGGCTGTCAGTGCGGCCGTAGAAAGCGCTTGATGTCCATTTGAAGCTGGCGTTTAAGTGCGATCTGTTATTGTTACCCGCAAGTGTCGCGAAGGTTCCAGAGTTTAGAACCTGCTAACGATTGCCCTTGGCAGCGGGCTGCGCCTGCATTGATCACGCGCATTCCCCTCCTTCCCTGCCGTCCGACCCCGTCCGGACATCCGATCTTAATCGGCATTAACCCAGCAAGGTGACCGCGTATCGATTCGAGCGCGCCCGTATCGCCTTCGATGTCCAAATGTCGTCAGCTCCGTGTTTGCTTAACAAGACAACCCGTTGATTTTGAGCAGCCTTGGTTTGGGCATG
>DASQEG010000646.1:0-3079 GCA_035633775.1 Bryobacteraceae bacterium | reverse complement strand
GACCGGGAGCCCCTGATGCAACTCGTCGAGGCGCAATCCGGGATCGAGCGGCGCCTGGAGCTTGTGGGCGCAGTTTCGTGCCGTCTGGAAGCTGTAAATGGAGTGTTGGCCGATGACCTTGGCCTAGCGGGCGGTGCCGCGCGCCGCTACCGCATGGCGCGAAACATCAGTGCTGAGCCCGCAAAGCCGGCTGGCACGCATGTGGTCCAGGGAGGCTGGTGGGCTGCGGACGATCCTGCACCGCAGATCTCTGTTACGCAATCTGCGGCTCGCGCACTGAGGCTGAACATAGGATCCACACTGCGCTGGAACGCCTCGGGCAAGCTGATAGAAACCAGGGTGGCCGCTATCCATCGCACCGACCAACAGCGGCTCCGAGGCATGATGGAGTTCCACATGAACCCTCAGGCGGTGGCCGGTTTGCCGGTCGTCTACTACGCCAGCGCACGCGTGAAATCGGACGCCATCGGGCCCCTTCAGCGCAAGGTCTTCAGCGACTTTCCCTCGGTCACCGTCATCAACGTCGCCGAGATCCTCGACCGTGTGCAGCAGGTGGTGGATCAGATCTCCGTGATTATTCGGTTCCTGTCGGGATTTGCGATCTTTGCAGGAGCGATCATCCTCGCCTCCAGCGTTGCCGGGACACGTTTCCGACGCATCCAGGAAATGGCAATCTTCAAGACACTTGGAGCGACTCGACGACGGATGGCTGCCATTCTGTCACTTGAGTTTCTGATTCTGGGGTGTGCGGCCGGTCTGCTGGGAAGTCTGCTGGCGAACGCGTTCACGGCGCTATTGCTGGCCCGCTTCTTTGAGGACGTGAGCTTCCGATTCGACGGATGGTCAGTTGTGGTGAGTGCGATTGGAACAGGGTTGCTGGCGACCCTTTCAGGTTGGCTCGCCAGCTTCAGAATTCTGTCGCAGCGTCCGCTCGCGGTGCTGCGAGGCGAATAGCGCCAGGGGTTAGGCGGAAGCCATCTCCGCGGTGACTGCTTCCGCTTCCAAGTGACGCATTCCGGTGCGCCGGGTGAGTGCAATGCGCAGAGCGCCTTTTAGGTCAGACGGGCGCACGGGCTCGAACACCACCGCGTCGGGCTCGGACATTGCAATCTCTTCCAGAACGGCCTGCTCGACCAACGACGGAACAACAGCGATGACAGCCGCCTCAGTACGAGCATGGAGCGCACGCGTGAGAGCGGGACCGTTGAGCGAGCCGATGAGGTTCATGCCTGTGAGCACAACACCTCCGCCGATCCGTTCCATCAGCTCCAGGCAACGCTCGCCGGAGTCGAGAACGTTCGAGATTGGATAGCCAATCGAATCGAGCCCGTCGGTGAGGCGTCGAATTGCCGAGCGATCCTTCTCAACAAGCACGGCCGACCTCCGAACATCCGGATCCACTTCGAGGGAACTGGCCGGGTCTGCACGGTGGTAGAACTTGGGGATGTAATCCCCAGGGCGGTAACGGATCAGGATCGCATCGTGAGCGCCTTCCGTCAGATAGTACAGGTCAATCTTTGCGCGCAGCTGCCGTGCTGCAACCCGAACGGCAGAGTCCATTCGGGGGTCAAAGGTTTCCGGTTTGCCAAACACCTCAAGAGCAATTGCGTACTCCTTCAGCCTGCCCTCAGCACCGACCAGTGCCTGATCTACCGTGAAAGCGAAGAATCGGGAAAGCCGGGGAGAGTGTCGGAAGAGGCGAGATTGCAGCATTCGTGTGAGCTGCTGGCGGACGTCTGCAGCATCGGGGCTGCCGGATTCGATAAGTTCGGAAGTAAATAGATTCTCAGACATTACCCGTCCATCCCCTCGCTGATGCTGCCCAGCAGCTCATGAGGCTTGGGGTTTAGATTAACACAATTACATCCAGCTACCTTAGAACTATAGCGCGAAACCTTAGTACCGTGTACATTCTTTGCTGTATTTTTTTTGACAGTGATTCACTTCTTTGGAGCGCTTACTACTCTGTGAACTTCATGACTCTTGCGCTACGCTCCCGGCCAGTCGCTTGTGTCAGGTCCCCATAGAGCTCGGGACGTCGAGACTGCATCCAGCTTCGCCCCGTGCTGTCTTTCAACAAAGCAGCATCGAGGTGCGCAACCACCAGATCGTCGCACGCCTGCCTTGACTCGGCCAGGATCCGTCCGTACGGGTCGAGGATCATGGCACTTCCGGTGCGAATCTCATCGTCATCGATACCGACGCCGTTGCTAAAGACAATAAACACTCCGTTGTCATGCGCCCTTGAGGGCAGCCACCGCATCAACCAGCCGCGCCCCTTGTCTCCCGCAAGTTCCGCTGCGATGGCTTCGGGACTCTCGAGCCGTGCGTCCCAGACCGAGCGCTCGATCAGCCCCATGAGATGAGGGTTTCGGGTACGGCAGCCGCCGGTCTGGTGCGGAGCGAGTATAACCTCCGCACCGCGAAGTGCGGTGATGCGCGCATTTTCGATGATGTTCAGGTCATAACAGATCAGGACGCCGACCCGCACCCCGTGCGGAGTATCGAAGACGGTGTATTCGTCCCCGCTTGAGATCGCATCGTGTTCGAAGGCGTGTAACTTACGGTGGCGCTGCGTCGCGCCGTCGGGCATAGTAACTACCCAGGTGTTGTAAAGTCGGCCGTCGTCGCCTGCTTCGACGATTCCGGCACCGATAGTCATTTGATACTGCAACGAAAGCGTTCTAAGGGCACGTGCGGAGGGCCCGTCGAGCGCTGGCTCAGCGAGATCGCGCAACTGCTTCTCCGACAGGTTGCGAAGAAACCAGTAGCCGGTGACACAACACTCGGGAAAGGCGAGCAGTTGAACACCCTGCTCGGCGGCACGAGCGCAAAAACCCCTGATGGTGTCTAGATTGGCTGCCTTGTCCCCCTGGACGGATTCAAACTGAATGCTACCGGCTACGATGTCCTGCATCTAGGCTCCACAACATTTCTTGTGCTTCTTGCCGCTGCCGCAGGGACATGGATCATTGCGGCCGACCTTAGTTTTTGCAGGTGCTGGTTCCGTCGCGGCCTGAGCTTCTTCTTCGTCGGCATGGAACACCGGCCGGTGCCCGTGCAAAAGCAGCCGCTCGTC
>DASQEG010000645.1:0-4654 GCA_035633775.1 Bryobacteraceae bacterium | reverse complement strand
ATTCGGAAGACTCTGCAACACGTGAAGCGGTACATCGCCGGCCATTTGCCGGAGTGATGCGACTACACATCGATGAAATACGGAGGCAAGTACATGACCATCGCCAAATCGCTGCTTCAGGAGTTCGAAGCGCAGGCGCCTGTTACCCGCAAGTTTCTGGAGCGTCTTTCGCCAGACAAACTGACCTGGAAGCCTCATGCGAAATCCATGTCGGCCGGCCAGTTGGCATTGCATATTGCTCAGGTGCCCGGCGGCGTGCTCCGGCTAGCAGAGCCGAACCCGGCGCAGGTGCCGAACTTCGCTGCAGCCGAGGCGGACAGCATCCAGCAGATCCTGGACGCACACGATGAGAGCCTCTCGATTGTGAGACAGCTTCTGCCTACTTTTAGCGATGACCAGATGCACGAGACCTGGCGCCTGGAGGTGAACGGCCACGAGATTTTGGCTCTTCCCAGGTACCAGTTCCTGCGTGACGTGATGCTGAACCACTGGTACCAGCATCGTGGGCAATTTGGCGTCTACCTTCGTTTGTTGGACATTCCAGTTCCGTCGAGCTACGGGCCCAGCGCTGACGAGCAGCCTGCTTTCATGCAACAAGCTACAGCCGGCAAATAAGCAGTTCACGCTCGTAGATCATCTCCGACGGCAGATGGTCATGCAGCCGGAGGAAGAGTTCCTCGTGCTGGATCACCTCGGCATGCCAGGAGGAGCGATCCACCGACTGCATGGCCTCGAACTTCTCCTTTGCATAGTCGAGGCCGGTCCAGTCGATGTCCTCATAGCGGGGGGTCCAACCGATTGGAGTTTCCCTCCCATGGGCTCGGCCCCGCACCCGGTCAACGATCCACTTCAGCACGCGCATGTTCTGGCCAAAGCCCGGCCATAGGAACTTGCCATCCGGACCCTTGCGGAACCAGTTCACGTGGAAGATCCGGGGTGTGAGCCCGAGCGTGCGCTGCATCTTGATCCAGTGCCGGAAATAATCACCCATGTGATACCCGCAGAACGGGAGCATGGCCATGGGGTCACGGCGAATCACTCCCTGCGCACCGACAGCAGCGGCCGTTGTTTCTGAACCCATTGTGGCGCCCATGTACACACCCGCACTCCAGTTGAAGGCCTGATACACAAGGGGCATCGTCGATGCGCGCCGTCCGCCGAACACGAACGCGCTGATGGGAAAGCCATTGGGGTTTTCCCAATCGGGGTCAATGGAAGGGCATTGCGACGCCGGAGCCGTGAACCTCGCGTTGGGATGAGCAGCGGGCGCTCCTGTTCGACTCGCAATCTCCGGCGTCCACCGATTTCCCTTCCAGTCGAGGCATTCCGCCGGAGGCTCCGGGGTCATGCCTTCCCACCAGACTCCACCATCAGGCGTCAACGCGACGTTGGTGAAGATTGTGTTGCGCGACAACGTTGCCATGGCGTTCGGGTTGGTGGCTGCCGATGTCCCAGGAGCCACACCGAAGAAGCCGGCCTCGGGGTTGATTGCACGTAGCCGGCCCTGTTCATCGGCACGGATCCATGCGATATCGTCACCAACCGTCCACACCTTCCAGTCCTCAAATCCCGCCGGCGGTATGAGCATGGCGAGGTTCGTCTTGCCGCAAGCGCTCGGGAAAGCTGCCGCGATATAGGTCTTTTCGCCTTCAGGGCTCTCGATACCGAGTATGAGCATGTGCTCAGCCATCCAGCCCTCATCGCGAGCCATGGCTGAGGCGATTCGCAGCGCGAAGCACTTCTTCCCAAGCAGCGCGTTGCCGCCGTAGCCGGACCCAAACGACCAGATCTCGCGCGTCTCCGGGAAATGCACAATGTACTTCTCCGGATTGCACGGCCAGGGAACATCGGGCTGTCCAGGTGCAAGCGGCGCACCAAGGCTGTGCATACAAGGCACTACACGCTTGTGATCCTTATCAATTTCACGCAGTACCGGCAGACCTACTCGCGCCATGATACGCATGTTCACGACCGCGTATGGCGAGTCGGTCAGCTGAACGCCGATCTGGGAGAACGGTGACTCGACGGGGCCCATGCTGAAGGCCAGCACGTACATCGTCCGACCGCGCATAGAGCCCTTGAACAGCGACTTCAACTTCTTGCGCATCACATACGGGTTTTCCCAATTGTTCGTTGGGCCGGCGGAGTCTTTGGAAAGCGAGCAGACAAACGTCCTCTCCTCCACCCGAGCTACATCGCCTGCATCGGACCGCGCGTAGAAACATCCGGGCCAGAGTTCCTGGTTCAGCCGAATGAACGTACCACCGGTGACCATGTCTTCGCAGAGAGCATCGTACTCGGCCTCTGAACCATCCACCCAGTGAATCGCTTCGGGCGTAGTCAGGTCAGCCATCTTCTTCACCCAGCGAATCAGGTGCTGGTTCTGGCTGAGCGGTTCTGTATTGAGTTTCATGTCAAAAACTGTAGGTGTAGAAGATGTATCCGAGGTGCTGGTGGATCCCGGGCGTAGTTCGGCGCAGAAACGCACCCGTGAAGAACCGGCCGTAGCCGCCGCCGAAGGCGAGCCGGCCCGTCCTGCCCTGGAAGTAAAGATCGGCTTCGCGCCCAAGGTGGGTGCCGGCCAAGCCGTCAGCAGAGCGGGCGAACGCACGACCCGCGGCATTGTAGGCCGCATCTGTCGAACTGACAAGCCATGTATCGCTGTACATTGCAATAGCGGACAGCCACTTCGTAAGTGGGTAAGTCCCGGTAATCCTGACGTTGCGGTTGTTGCGCCATCCGAGCACGTCAATGTGTCCAAGTTTGTCGTGGGCCGCCGGATAGATCTGATCGAACGTGCCGCTGCGTGTCTGCGTTCGCGTGCCGGAGGCGTACTTCACCTCGGCAGCGAGATCCAGCTTTCGGCCAGCCGCTGTCATACTGCGTCCCCATTGTGCCACCCAGGCTCCTGCTCGATGCGGCAAGCCTCCTGCCTTCCCGGTCTGAGCGATGGCTTCAACGGTCACTTTGCCGGCCCGGGCCACGGGTGCGACCAGACGAAACCCGAACGAGTTTGTGCCGAGCCGGTCGACCCCTGTCCACCCGCCCGGCCGGTTCTGTTCGTGGCGCAGGATGTACAGATCGAGCGTCGTGCTCGAGCCCGTCAGGGTGTTGTAGGTACCCCACACCCGATCTCCGAGAATCGGCCTGTTGAAACCGTCACCGGACGGCTTGATCGGTGACAGAAAGAGTGCCTCGAACCGCTTCCCTCGCCCTCGCCAGGCCGCGCGGGCCAAGTCATACGTACGTGCCGTATATGCCCACTGCGGCGCACCGATCAGGCGAGTATCTCCGTACTGCACCATGCGGCGGCCGAGATCAAGAAGCAGCCCGCGGCTTGCCTCACCTCGAAGCTCAAGATACGCTTCCTGCAGATCCACCGGGTCACGCATCGAACCCGGCGCTCGCCGGCCCAGAAATGGCGCACGGGCATCCTGCGCCAGAGCCGACACTTTCATCCATGCAGTTGGCCGGACGGTCAAACCCACGCGAGTTCGGATGAAGTCTGCGTGCGTATCCGGGCCGAGACCAAATTCGGCAAGGTTTCGAAACTCCAGTCGCGAGCGATTCTCGAAGTGCCATTCGTATCGCCTGGGCGCATCGGCAGCCGCTGCAGGTAATCTGAAAAGCAGCAGGCAAACCATGGCCACACTCGTTCTGATCCACACCAGCTCTGTTTTCCTCACGCGCGAAACCGCTATTCAGGACCATCTTAAAGAGTTGCTGCCAAACACCCGGATTGTGAACATCATGGACGACTCGCTGCTGCCCGATGTTATGGAAGCGGGCGCAGTTACGGCAGCCACCACGGCCCGCATGTGCGGCTATGTGCAAGCGGCGGAAACGATGGGAGCTGCGGCCGTCTTATCCCTCTGTTCCTCGCTTGGACCTGCGGTAGACGTGGCGCGCCGCATGACGGCCATCCCTGTGATCAAGATTGATGACGCGCACACGGCGGAAGCCGTCCGCCTGGGGCGACGCATAGCTGTGCTTGCCACGGTAGCAAGCACCCTCGGGCCGACCGTCGCGCTTCTCGAAGAAAAGGCCGCCGAGGCCGGGAAGAAGGTGAAGATCACACCTTTTTTGTCTGAGCAGGGATTTCAGGCATTGATGCGTGGCGACCGCGATGCGCATGACAACGCTGTTTCAGACGCCGCGGCCACCGCCGCACGAACGAACGATGTGTTGCTGCTGGCCCAGGGTTCGATGGCTCGGCTGGCTCCGAGGATCGCCGAGCTGACCCGCAAGCCCGTACTCAGCAGCCCACGGCTTGCGGTTGAACACGTCCGATCGGTTCTGGAGGGAACCGAAGCTTCAGGTAAGCGCAAAGCGGGCTAGTGTCGTCCGGTCGGGAACCCAGAGCCACCGTTGGGGTCCAACCGCTACGAGGACATGCAACGGATCCGCTCTGCCTTCTTTGTCGGCTGGTTCTTAAGCCTGTGGTGCTGCGAGGCCGCCCGGAGCCAGCAGCCGGAGCCGGCATGGTGGGCGCAGATCCGACGCAACCAGCCCACGGATCTCCAGTTCTCGATGCAGATGTTGGAGCCGCACACGTACATGCGGGGCGAACTCATACGCGTCAGAGTCCGGATGGGCGGAGACATTGCGCAGGACGATAGCCGTGTGCGGGTCATGTGGCACTTTTCTGGGTTTC
>DASQEG010000644.1:0-5826 GCA_035633775.1 Bryobacteraceae bacterium | reverse complement strand
ATTTCGCGGAACTTAAAGCTCGTATCTATGTGGAGCAGCGGGAACGGAAGGGGGCCTGGGTAGAACGCCTTCTCGGCGAGCCGCAGCATGACGGACGAATCCTTGCCGATGGAGTACAGCATGACCGGCTTGGAGAACTCGGCTGCGACTTCACGAATTATATGGATACTTTCGGCCTCGAGGGCTCGGAGATGCGTCAGCGTGCGTTTGTCGCTGAAAACGCTTGTGGAGGAGGGCTCGGCCACAGCACTGGTCATGTTACGAATGAATGCAGCATCACAAGGTTAGCATGCGAATCTACCTAAAGTCTATCGAGATTGCCCTGATTGCCTCAGCAACGCTTGCAGGCCAGTCGGACATCTCCGGCGAGCGCATGCGCGCCCACACCAGGTTTCTGGCCCATGACCTGCTGGAGGGCCGCGGCGTGGGCGAGCGCGGCGGCACGCTCGCTGAGGAGTACCTCGCCGCTACGCTCGCTTCCTTCGGTGTGAAGCCCGCGGGCGAGAACGGCACCTACTTTCAAACCGTTCCGATGGTTGGGGTCACCGTCGACGGGCAGCGCTCCACCATGTCAGCCGTCAAGGGGGACAAGCAGCTCGCACTCAGGTGGCAGCACGACTACATCGGGACGACCCACACGCAGCTTCCTGAGGTCCCAATCGACGCCGAGGCAGTCTTCGTCGGACATGGAATCGTCTCGAAGACCGAAAAGTGGGACGACTACAAAGGTACGGATGTGCGGGGCAAAGTCGTGGTTTTGTTTACGAACGAACCGCAGCCGGAGAACCCCCAGGTCTTCAAAGGACGCACCCTGACCTACGCGGGCCGCTGGGTGTACAAGTTCGAAGAGGCTGCGCGCCAGGGTGCCGCGGGGTGCATCATTATTCACACCACACCCACTGCCGGCTACGGCTGGGATGTGGTGCGGAATTCCTGGGGTAAGGAAGATCCGCAGATGGAGTTTGATCCAGGCCGGCCGGCTCTGCGGTTCGCGGGCTGGGTGACCGAGGAAGCCGGCGGGAGACTGCTGAGTTTGAGCGGTCACACGGTCGAGACCCTGCTGAAGGCGGCTGACGACCCGAACTTTAAGTCCATACCACTCGGTTTTCGCCTACGAGGACAACTTGTTTCCTCCATGCGCGCGATTAAGAGCCGGAATGTCCTTGGCCGGGTCGAGGGGAGCGATCCGAAAGGCCTGACCGAAGCAGTGCTCTTCAGTGCACATTGGGACCACCTGGGCAAAGGCATCGCCGTTCGAAACGATGCCGTTTATAACGGCGCCATCGACAACGCGACCGGGTGTGCAGTCGTACTGGAACAGGCGCGAGTCTGGGCTTCCCTCGGCCAGAAGCCTCGCCGATCCGCGCTGTTCGCGTTCTGGACCGCAGAAGAGAGCGGGCTTCGTGGCGCCGAGTACTTCGCAGCGCACCCCACGATACCGGCAGCGAAGGTCGCCATCAACATCAACTACGATGCACTGTTCCCTTCAGCGCGAACCCGCGATGCGGTCGTCACCGGGGCGGAACGCACGACGGTGTGGAGCATGGTGCAGGAGGCTGCCAGGCGCATGGAGCTCGAACTCTCGCCAGATCCACGGCCCGAGCAGGGCAGCTTCTACCGATCGGATCACTTCATGCTCGCGAAAGTCGGCATTCCGGCCTTCAAAGTCGGGCTCGGCACACGGGTTATTGGAAAGCCCGATGATTTTTCCTCCAAAGAGTACCAGGACTATAACGCCAATCGCTACCACCAACCGGCTGACGAATATCGGGACGACTGGGATTTTGCGAGCCTGGAGCACGCAGCCAGATTCGGCTTTCTGCTCGGATTGAACATCGCGAATGCCACTGAACTGCCCCGCTGGAACCCCGGCGATGAGTTCGCTGTAGCGGGTCGATAAGTGCGTGAGTACTGGAACGAGTAGTACTCGTGGGGAATAGCTTCAAACATCGTTAAGACCTAAGCTGCCATTGAGAGGAAGCTTTCAATGGTCAGAATGGCCGCTGCGGTTCCCGTATTCCTGCTGGCCGTCGGTGCGCACTCTTTTCTGCGCGCCTTAGGGCAGGGCTGTCGCTGACTGGCCGCAGATAACGCGCGCCCGCGCCTCTGCATTCACGCTGTCAGGTAAGACATTCAGTTCCTTCATCCTGAGCCTGCGCCATTTCCCCGGCGCGGGCTCTTTTTTTGAGTGTCGTGAGGCAGATGAGCGTTCAGTCGACACTGTCAGTCAGCCGATTCGGGCGTAAGCCGACAGGCGGGTTTCGATCGGGATGCGTCAGCAGGACTCCAACGGTGAGGTGACGAAGTAAAGACCGTAGGAGTGCAGGGGCATGAAGCGCTCCCCTGCACTTGTCTGAACTAGACAGCTGCCGTTCGAAGGAGGTCCCGAACCTTCGAAGCGACAATCTCCGCCTCGCCAGGCTTCATCATCCACACACCAATCACCAACTCCTGAGTGTTGGTGCCCGGCCCTGCTTCGATTGAGGGCTGCCCTTCACGCAACCTGCGCATGACCTCTGGTGGGGTAAGCTTCACCTTCGACTGATCCCAGCTGATCTTGAGGTGAGGGACATGGTTCGCGATCGGCGGCACGTGGACCTCCGTCGTGACGGAAGGAATTTCACGCGCACTGGTTGCGACCGTCTCCACCCGTTTTTCCCACTCCTTCCACTCGGCTGCGTGATCCTTTTTCAAATACAGCTCGAGGGCCACCATCATGCCCAGGATCTCTTCCTTGTTTACCTTCATTCCCCGTGCGATGGTGTCGCTGTTGGGCGAGGTATTCAGCCGTGCGGCCTCGATTAGATCGCGACGGCCCAGCAGCAGCCCCGCGCTTTGTGGCCCCCGGATGCCCTTGCCTCCGGAGAACGTGACAAGATCGAATCCGGTTTTAAGGTAGTCCGTGAGGCGGCTGACGGGCGGTACGCAATCTGCCGCATCGCAGAACGTCGGAATACCGTGCTTCTTCCCAATCGCGACCCACTCAGCGGACTTGATCGCACCAAGCGGCTCGCCATCGGCCCAGAACAACATCATGGCCGTCCGGGGGGACACGGCCGCAGAGGCCTGCTCTGACGTCTCGACCTCCACCATCCGGATTCCGGTTGCTCGGACCGAGTGGTCGTAGCCATACCGGTGTGCCTTTTGTACGATGACCTCCGACTTGAGGCCCGATACATCAGGCAGCTGTCGAACTGCCTTGACGTCTTTGCCAGTGATGCAGCCTGCCGTCCCGACTGCCAGTGCGCCAGCGGCGCCGGAAGTAACCATCGCGAATTCGCAGCCGAGCAACGTCGCGATTCTGGCTCCCACCTTGTCCTGAAGTTCGGTAAGGGATACGTACTGCTTCGATGCATAACGAATCGCGTCCATCACTTCATCAGGCATCTGCGATGCGCTTAGAGCTGTATAGGTTCCCGCCGCGTTAATAAATGTGCGGACACCGAGCTCCTTGAAGTAATCACGAGCGGCGACGGATGGTGCTGCCGCGTTTGCCTGTCTCCTGGCCAGCCACGCACCAAATATGGGGAAGGCTGCGGCCCGGGAAAGGAAACTGCGTCGATCGGCCATGATGAACTCCTATTTGTGCGCGATGCAGTCAATCTCAACCAGTGAGTTGCCCGGAATACCGCCTGCCGCTGCGATTGTCGTCCGCACCGGTGGTTCAGGTCCGAACTTTCCGCGGAAAACCTCATTCATCGCCGCGTAGTCCTTAAGATCGTTTAAGTAAACATTTACCTTCAGGACCTTCTCCATCGAGGAACCTGCTTCCTTCAGCCGAGCTTCCATGTCCTGAAGCACGTGTGCGGTGTGCGCCTTGATATCTCCCTCGAAATGGGCGCCGATACCTGCAATAAAGACCAGATCGCCGAAGGTCACGGCGGAGCTGAACAGCGGCGCCTTGTCCGGTTTCTTGCCTTCGCGCCACACCACTGTCTTGCGGGGCCTTCCGCTCTCCTGCGCGGCCACGGGTACCGCGGCTCCCGCGGCTGCTCCGGCTCCTGCCAAAAACGTCCTTCGACTTTTACCCATGGGGCGGATGCTAACACGAGTGCCGGAGCAAATGAAATCCGCCGCTCATACGCGGGTGATCAGCTTTTCGACGACCTCGCCGATGCGGAGGAATTCATCAACGTCAGCGGGCTTCCGAAAGTACCCAACAACGCCGTATTCAGCAGTGCGCTGACGGTCCTGATCGGCGTCCGACGAGGTCACGACCATTACAGGCAATTCCGACCCCTTAGGGTTGCCGCGAAGCGCATGAAGTATTTCGAGACCATCGGCGCCCGGAAGATTCAGGTCGAGCAGCATGATGTGAGGTAGCGGGTGATCGTGGGAGCCGAGCCGTGACGCCAGCAGCCTTGCTTCAGCGCCGTCATCCAGGTGATGAACGTCGTAGGTGAGGCTGGACTGGCGAAGTCCTGCCTTGATGAAGTACACGTCAGCCGGGTTGTCCTCCACCAGTAGAACTTTGATTGGTTCGGACATATTCGCTTCGTCTAGTTCGGATTCTAGCCGAATTTGGGGCAGCGAAGGTCATGAATTGTTAGGATGACCGTGTGATTACGATTAGGCTGCCCTGGGACGGCTCGGTTTCAGGCACTGTAGACACGTCTGACGCTGGACGTGCGATCGCAGAAGCCGAACGAGGATCTGTCGCAATGGCCCGGCTCGTGAATCACGAACGCGCTGATCTCCTTGCCCGCCTGGTCGGCCTCCTGCGACGTGATGCAGAGCGTTACGCACGCACAGTTGCGAGCGAGTCGGGCAAACCGATTCGTGAAGCGCAGACCGAGGTCCAGCGCGCCATTCAGACCGCTCTTCTGTCATCTGAGGAGGCGCGCAGGCTCGCGGGTGAGGTGGTGCCCATGGACGCTACTCCTGCTGGATGTGGCCGCCTCGCGATGACGGTCCGTGAACCCGTCGGGATCGTCGCGGCTATCACCCCGTTCAACTTTCCGCTCAATCTCGCCATGCACAAGATTGCGCCGGCACTGGCAGCCGGCAACGCGGTGGTTCACAAGCCCGCGTCCGCAACGCCTCTGAGTGCGATGCTGCTGCAGGACAGCCTGAAGGAGGCCGGCGCACCGGAAGGTGCATACAACGTCGTTGTGGGTGAGGGAGGCGCTGTTGGCCTGCAGATTGTCGCTGACCCGAGAGTCGCCCTTGTGACTTTCACCGGCAGCGTCGAAGTCGGCAAGCGGATTCGCGAGGCGGCCGGTCTCAAGCGAGTCATCCTGGAACTGGGCAGCAATTCTGCTGTTGTGGTGGAGCCTGACGCTGACCTTGACTGGGCGGTGCCGCGGTCCGTAACCGGAGCCTATTCGCACAGCGGACAGGTCTGCATCTCCGTCCAGCGAATTTACGCCCATGAGGAAGTAGCGCATCAGTTTCTCGAAGCGTTCTGCCACGCCGCAGTGAGACTGAAGATCGGTCATCCGTTGCACGAGGACACTGACGTCTCTTCGCTAATCTCAGAAGCTGAAGCTGACCGCGTAGTGAACTGGATCGACAACGCAGTGAAAGCAGGCGCAACGCTGATCCACGGTGGCAAGCGCGTGGGCCGCGCGACGGTCGAACCAGCTGTCCTGGCAGACGTTCCAGCAGAGTGCGAGCTATCGTGCAACGAAGCTTTCGGTCCCGTCGCATTTGTGAATACTTATCGTCATCTTGACGAGGCAATTGCTCTCGTAAACGACTCGCGCTACGGTTTACAGGCGGGGATCTTCACCCGCAATCTGCAGCGGGCATTCCAGGCGGCACGTGAAATTCGGACCGGCGGAGTCATCATCGATGACGTTCCAGCTTTTCGCGCTGCTCAGATGC
>DASQEG010000643.1:0-4582 GCA_035633775.1 Bryobacteraceae bacterium | reverse complement strand
GTTCGCCTGGCGGCTGCGGAGCTTCAGCTTGTGCCAGCCGCGTTTCAGCGCAAAGCTCCTCGGATTGAGCGTGAGCGCCGGACCACCGTTGCGGCCGTTCAGAACCGTCCACTGCCACTGCGCGGACCAGCGCCCCCAGGCGACATCGAAGATGTCTTCGGTTCCGCCGTCGATCGAAACGTACGCCGAGGCGCTCCGGTCGTTCGCGGCCATAGCACGGAACCAGAAATAATACGTGCCGTCGGTGGGCACGTAGACGTTGTAGACCACGTAGCCCGTTTCCGACGCCTGCGCGTAGATGAACTTGCGGGCGGAGACCGTGCCGTCACTGATGATCGGGAATCCGACACGAACGCCGCTTTCTGCTTCGGCCCACGCCGAGTAGCCGGAGGATGGACGCTGAGGCTGACTCTGCCCCGCCGCTGTGGTGAAGCTCAGGGTTGTGTTGGTGGATGCCAAGCCACTCGACGTAGTGCCCGACACGCGCACATAGTACTTCGTCCCGGCAGTAAGCCCGCTGAGGCGAACGCTGTGCGTGGTGGCGAACGCACCGGAAGCCGGCGCCAGAAGACCATAGGCGGTCGTGGTTCCATACTCGACTTTGCCCGTGGCGGCGAGGTTGGTCGACCAAGCAACCAGCGCCGAATCGCCGCTGATCTGACCGGCGGTCGGCGCGGTGATCTGGAGAGCGGCCGGCACCGGAACAGCCGGCGCCGTTGTGAATGCTCGTGTGGCCGAGGCCACTGCACCGTTCCCGTCGGTACCGGAGACGCGCACGTAGTATGTCGTGCCGGCGGCAAGTCCGGACAGCGAGGCGCGGTGTGCGGTTCGCATCAGCGTCGCCTCAGGCAGGACCGTGCCGTAAGCCGCAGTGGTTCCGTACTCGACGCGCGAGGTGGCAGGCCGGTTCGTTGCCCAGCTGAGCAGAGCCGAGTTCGCGGTGACGCTGCCATAGCTGAGCCCCCAGACGCTCAGCGGTTCTGGTTCGGGCTCGGTGCTGCGTACGGTTTTTATTACTACGAAGGCTCCAAATTCGATATCGGTGTGAACGGGGACGATCGGTACGTTGCCGATGGCCTGCGCAACGGCCGTGGAGGTCAGGGGCAAAGTTACGGGCGCACGGCCATACGCACCGCTGTAAACCGGTGTGCCATAGAAGTTTTGCGCATCTCTGATCTCGAACTGATCGCCGGGTGCGAGGCCGATTTCCGAAAGATCAACCGGCACGCTCGCCAGGCGCGCCCAGTTGAATACCGCAATATGAGCGCGGCCGGCTTCATGCCGGTTTGGACGAACGAATATTCGGTAAGCAGCAGGACGGCTTCTCCCGAGCCAGGTGTTCTGCGGAAAGGCCGAACTGGAGAAGTTTCGAAGCTCTCCGAAGATGGTACTTCCTTTGAAGCTGGACGCCGGACAATTGTGCATCGTCAGTCCGATGCCGCCAGACACGAAGTAATTATTCTCAAACGTCAGGTTCGTGCAACCTGCGCCGCCGGAGTAGTAACCGAGGTTGTTGTCGCCGCCGTGATTCCAGGAGGTCGGGAACCACGTGTAGTTGTCCCGCAGGACCGGGTTGTTGGCAACCGTGGTACCGCCGACGAGGATGTTTCTGCTAAATCTGCCGACCATCACGCCGTTGTTGAACACGATGTTGCCTTCAAGCCGGAAGTTATTCAGGAATGTGCTCGCCGTGCCGTAAATCTGAATCCCGTGGTCAAACTGGTTGAAGATGATGTTGTCTGTGAGGTACTTCGAACCCGTCTGATTTTGCATGTAAAACCCGTGGCCGTGGCCCCGGTCAGGCGCCTTCCACCCGTTGTAGTAGATGATGTTGCCGTAGATCTCGTTTTCACTCGCGTTCTTCCACGACGAAATGCCGGTCGAGGTGTCGTGAATGACGTTATTGATGATCTTGACGTTGGCTGCGAGTACGTCGAAGCCGGTGGGCTGAGGAACGTCCGTGGGCCACGATCCGGTCTCGGACGATACCCTGGCCGTGCGGCTGTTCATCACTTCGAGGTCCCGGAAAATCACCCAGGGCTGATGGATCTGGACGCCGCCATCAATCCGCACATGATCGTTCATCCACGGACGAACGGTGATGTGCTGCCCAGAGGCGCCTTTGAGATAGCTGTGGAGCACCAGTCGGTCCGGCGCTGTGTGGGTGCCGGCGTGGAGATAGATTATATCGCCTGGCTTCACGGTCGCCGGATGCTGAAGGGCTGTCTGGAGATCCCATGGACGGTCAACGCTGCCCGTGCCCGCTGGCGAACCGGCGGGGGAAACATGGAAGGACGCGGCGTGAATCTGGGATGGCGCGCAAGCCGCGACGCCCAGCACTGCGAGCGCAACCAGGCCCGGCCCTGGCCCATCCGCGCAGTTCATGCGTCTGATCATCTCGTGCAGTTGCATAATTCGTTCGTGAACCTCTCGCGATGCCGCACCACCGCCCATGCCGGAGAGCGGCTCGGGACGGTATGCCGGCGTTCAGATCTGAAGAACTATCGGCATACTCCCTGCACCGCTTTACCTTCCTGGCTTGCGCAGAGAGGTTACAGAGCAATCTTCGATGAGGGGTTTGAGTCACCCCGTTGCGGGTATCGGCCCTTGGGTGCGGCGCAGACAGTTAGTAAATACGAATAATTATGCGGTTAGTGCCTTACAGAGTAAAACAAACGGTGTGCCGCGGATTGCTCCTGCAGGCGGCGTTATCAGCCGCCACCGCATTTGCAGCCGAGTTCTATGTATCGGTGAACGGCCATGCAGACGGTACCGGCGGTATCGATCAGCCATGGGATCTGCAGACAGCGCTGAAGCATCCTGCCGCGCTCCGGCCGGGAGACACGCTCTATCTGCGCGGCGGCATCTATCAGGCTCCGGACCGGCTCTTGCTGCGGAGCCGCATCTCCGGATCACCAGGAGCCTATATCACAGTCCGGCCCTTCCGCCGCGAGGCGGTCCGCATTGACGGTGGTCTCGAGATTCACGGTCCATGGACCGTTTACAGGGACTTTGAAGTGGCAAACAGTCGCACGCAGCGAATCACGAGGGAGTCGGGGCCGTTTCCGACCGACATTGTGCAGCCGGCCGGAATTACGGTGTATGCGAACAACGTAAAGATCGTGAACAACACCGTTCACGACACTTCGACGGGCCTCGCCAGCTGGAAGGATGCTTCTGACAACGAATTCTACGGAAATATTGTGTATAACAACGGCTGGATGGGGGCTGACCGCGCGCACGGGCACGGCGGTTACATGCAGAACCGGGATGGCGCCAAGGTGCTCGTCGACAACGTGATCTTCAACCAGTTCGAGCTGGGTCTGCAGATTTACGGTACGTCGAATACCTTCCTGAACAATTTCTATCTGGAAGGCAACGTGTTGTTCAATAATGGCGCGCTGGGCGGCAGATACTCGCGCAACATACTGCTCGGGGGTACGATACGCGCACAGAACCCGACGCTGATCAGTAATTACACGTGGTATCCGGTGGACACAGATCACGGCGGCGACAATAACATCGGCTATTACCCGATGGGCGAAGGCTGCTCGGATCTGAAAATGGAAAACAACTACTTTGTTTCCGGCAGCCTTGCGCTTACGATGTTCAACTGCTCAATCCTGAGCTTCACCGGAAACACATTCATAGGCGGAACCCGGGCCTTCAGTCCCTCAGCGCTGTCAGGCAACAACTACTCACGACCCGCCGACCGGCCGGGCAACAATCGAATCTTTGTCCGCCCCAACCGGTGGGAGCCTGGGCGTGCCCACGTAGTCGTATACAACTGGGAACGCCGGCAATCGGTTAACGTTAGCCTCGGCGACATCGGACTGCGGACGGGCGAACTCTTCGAGGTGCGCGATATGCAGAATCTCGGTGGCCGTCCGGTGTACGCAGGGCCGTGGAAGGGCGAACCCGTGGTCCTGCCCATGAACGGAATGGCGGTCGCGGCCCCGGTCGGCGTTGTACCGTTTCCGCCGAGGCATACGGACATTGAGTTCGGTGTCTTTTTCGTCCGTCGGGTTCCTGCACGTGAACGCACCGAGGCAGACGCTGTTCACCAGCGGCTGCTCGAAGCCGAGCAGGGTGTGATGTCAGGCGGACTCGCCGTAACGCAGGGAGAAGGCGCCTCTGCCGGCCTTGCAGTTAGCGCCGGAGGCGAAGGCAGCGCAGAACTGGCCGTCGACATACCTTCAGAGGACAACTACACAGTTTGGATGCGTATTCGCTCGGCGGGTGCCCCGCGAGTTGCGTACACCATTGCCGTCGACGATGCACCAGCCGAGGAGATGCAGCTTGCGCTCGACCCCGGACTGAAGGCGTGGCAATGGGTGCGCGTGGACGTGGGAACTCCGGATTCGCGTCTTGAGCCACATGTGGTCCATCTTGCGCCGGGCACGCATAAGGTTGTCATCCGCAGCGGTGACCGGGATGTCATGCTCGACGCCGTCGCTCTGACGAACGACATCGAGAGTAGTGATGCACCCGTGCTGCCCGCGGAGGTGGTTGCACCGGTGGCTTTCCGCCGCGTACCTGGCGTAAACTCACGAACAGTCTGCTAGACTAAAACAAACAGTGA
>DASQEG010000642.1:0-9472 GCA_035633775.1 Bryobacteraceae bacterium | reverse complement strand
ACCAGTATCTGCGCTACCAGATGGTGGCCGTCGTCTGTCGTGGGGAGATTGCGGCGGCGGAGCACCGAACGCTGCTCGATTGCGCCCTGACGCGCAATGCCGAAAGGGCCTGCGCGGTGCTGGCCCAGCATGTGAACGGATGCGTGTCCTACACGCTGGGGAGCGGAGCACTGGCATGAGCGACGACATGCACGTCCTTGCTTCTCCTGCCACGGTCGGGGAGAGCGCCTATCGGAAGATTCGAGCCGACATCGTGTTCGGCCGCCTTTCGCCCGGCAAGAAGCTGAAGCTTGAGCGATTGAAAACCGATTACGGTGCGAGCGTCAGCACCCTCCGAGAAATTTTGAACCGCCTGCATTCCGAGCGCCTCGTGGTCGCCGAGGGGCAGAAGGGTTTTGAGGTGGCGCCCGTTTCGATTGCCAACTTGCGGGAGATCGCCGCGTTGCGGCAGCTTCTCGAATGCCGCGCGTTGGAGCAGTCGTTCCGGGCTGGTGACATGGAATGGGAAGGCCGAGTCGTCGCCGCCCACCACCGGCTCGCACGGATGGAAGAGCGGATGGCCCAAGGGGACAGATCCCACACCGAGGACTGGAAACGCTACGACTGGCAATTTCACCAGGCGCTCATTTCCTCCTGCGGATCGAAGATGCTGATCGACAACCACGCGGCGGTTTTCGACAAGTATCTGCGCTATCAGATGATCGCCCTGAGCTATCGCGGCGACATCGCGGCCGATGAGCATGCCGAGCTTCTGGAATGCGCCCTGGAGCGGGATGCCGCGCGCGCCTGCGAGGTGCTGACGCGCCACGTGGCCGGCGGCGTCGAGCACGCGCTCGCCACCGGAACGATCATCTGACGGGATAAGGAGCGGGCCGGATCGGCACGGGCTCCCGAGCACAAACGAGGAAATGGACCGACGAGCATGCGCACTGCCATCGCCACCGTCTGCCTGAGCGGCACATTCCCAGAGAAGATCGAGGCCATCGCGGCCGCGCGATTCGAGGGCGTTGAGATCTTCGAGAACGATCTTTTATCCTTCAACGGCACCCCGGCCGATGCTCGACGCATGATCGAGGGGTTCGGGCTCGAGACCATCACCTTCCAGCCGTTCCGCGACTTCGAGGGCATGCCCGAACCGCAGCGCTCGAAGGTGTTCGCCCGGGCAGAGCGCAAGTTCGACATCATGCAGGAACTCGGTTGCGATCTTCTGATGGTGTGCAGCAACGTATCTCCGGATTCACTCGGGGGGATCGAACGCGCGGCGGCGGATTTTCACGAACTCGGCGAGCGTGCCGCAAAGCGCGGCCTGCGCATAGCTTTCGAGGCACTCTCCTGGGGGCGACACATCCATGACTATCGCGACTCCTGGGAGGTCGTGCGGCGCACGAACCATCCCGCGGTGGGACTGGTGCTCGACTCCTTCCACGTGCTGGCGCGAGGAACGGATCTGTCCGCTATCCAGTCCATCCCGTCCGATAAAATCTTCCTCGTGCAGATGGCCGATGCGCCAAGGCTTAACATGGACTACCTGTCCTGGAGCCGGCACTACCGCTGTTTTCCGGGACAGGGCGACCTGCCGATCGATGATTTCATGGACACGCTTCATGCAACAGGCTTCGATGGGCTCCTATCCCTTGAGATCTTCAACGACCGTTTCCGGGCAGGCTCGGCGCGCAGTGTCGCCATCGATGGGCAGCGATCGCTTATCGTCATTCTCGACGAGCTTCGCCGCCGGACGGGAACGGCTCTTCCTCATCTTCCGGTCCTCCCCCCAAGAGCTGCATGCTCCGGCATCGAATTCGTCGAGTTCGCCGTGGATGAGCGCAGCGCAGTCGGATTCGAACAGACCCTCAGCGGACTCGGGTTCCAAAAAGCCGGCAATCACCGCTCGAAGGTGGTGACCCGCTGGCGGCAGGGAGACATCAACATCGTGGTGAACGCAGCGAAGGAGGGTTTCGCTCACTCGTTCAATATCACGCATGGCACCTCCGTCTGCGCTCTGGCTCTGCGGGTTGACGATGCCCCAGGGACCGTGGATCGCGCCCTCACGCTCCTCGACCAGCCTTTCCAGCAGCCAGTCGGACCCGGCGAGATGAACATTCCGGCTGTCCGCGGCCTCGGCGGCAGCCTTCTGTATTTCGTGGATCACAAGACCGGGCTGGACCGACTGTGGGAGGTTGACTTCGAGCCTACTGATGTGGGCGACTTTACCGGAACAGGATTGATGTCGGTCGATCACGTCTCCCAGTCCATGCATTACGAGGAGATGCTGACCTGGCTTCTGTTCTACACCTCGCTTCTCGACGCGCGAAAGACGCCGGTTCAGACCGTGATTGATCCGCGTGGCGTGGTGCAGAGCCAAGCCATAGAAACTCTCGATGACTCGCTTCGTCTCATTCTCAATTCTTCGCAAAGCCAGCGCACTCTGTCGTCGCGCTTCCTGACCGAGCTTTTCGGGTCGGGAGTCCAGCACATTGCACTTGCCACCGGCGACATCTTGGCAACTGTTGAGCGCCTTAAGGCAAACGGCATCGATCTCCTGCCCATCCCTCAGAACTACTACAATGATCTTGAGGTCAGGTCGGACCTCTCCGCTGAGGATGTGGAGCGACTGCGCGCCTACAACATCCTGTATGATCGAGAGGGCGGAGCCGAGTATTTCCAGGTCTATACGAAAGCTCTGGAAGCAGGGTTCTTCTTCGAAATCGTCGAAAGACGTAACTACCAGGGGTATGGAGCCGTGAATGCTTCTATCCGCCTTGCATCCCAGACACGTCTGGCCGCAGAAGCGATGCCTCCGGAACTCTAACAATCCAACCGGCCGAGGGCGGGTTGAGATATACTTGCCGAAAACTGCCAAAAGATCAGTGAGACAGGAAAGCTTGGCCTGAGACGATTGAATGCCTCCTTCTGGCAGATTGCGGAAGTACGGTGAACTTCCGTAATGAAGCTGTGAGCGGACCTATATCTCAGAACTTTTCGCTGCACCAAAGCTTGGGAACGATACGGCTATTTTGGGTAAAATTTCCTGTATGAGCCTGTCGGCCAAAGTCGAGCTCCAAGCTTCTCGGGTGAGGCAATTTTGGGTCCGAAGGGGTGAAATCTGCGTGAGTGACGCTCTAAGGGGGCACAGTTAGGAAGTAAGGCGAGGGGAGAGCATTTGTGGAAACTATTCTTCTGAAACCCTTACAGTACAAGGGCTTGCCACATTGAATTGACGAACGGTACTGGCCTCCATCAATTCGGCGACGCGGCTCGCATGCCGTAGCGGTGTGAGCATAGCGTCATGGACGGGAGGGCCAGGGATCCCTTCGTTTGCGCATGCTCTCGCCCCACTCAAGATAAGCTCACTGTCAACGCGCATCGATCGGATGACTTGGTTCGTATTGAAGTCATCAGCGATGGGCGCATTGCGACGCTTGAGCAGGCTAAGCAGTTTTGCTGTGTCCTGGGCCGAGTACGGCTAGCCAGTCTTGTTCACGAGGGCCGAGATGGCCCCAGCAGCGTTCTGGCATTCAGCGCGATGTTGAAGGCTAGCTTGCCCGCTCGACTGGACCCTCCCTGAGCTTCAGCCCCGTGGCCAAACGATGGTTCCTGACGACCAGCGCCAAGCGGAGTTCCAGAGCCCCGTCGGACCTGCGTCAGATTAGGAAGAGAGTAGTATCCGTCTTTTAAGCATATGGCCCTAGGCTTGCGTCCCAGCGCTCACTTAACCATTTCAGTCACTTAGCTGCTGATCTGGTTTGGTCCTGCTTCCCAGAAAACTCGATTGGGAAGCGTATGGGAAGCAAGCTTGACCAACCGGGTAATTTCCCCACAGATCTTATAGGCTCCCAGCAGCTCCCGGCCGGCCACTACACTTGGTGAACATCTGTTATCGAGCGGAGCGCGGACTATTTACATAGCCACGCTGAAGGGTGGGACGTGACCCAAAGCTGCCCTTCAGCCAGCGCGGACTGACCAATATCGCAGGTCAAGAAGTGAAAAGTCGAGTGCAACTTGCCCTCGACCTATTCTTCTGGACATTCCATCAAGTCACAATTGGCCCGATCATACAAAGTAGAAGTCGCTTTGCTTCAGCGGGTTTCGAAGACTACCAGCATGATCTCGCCTGAGAAGGTTGGGCTGGTGACAGTCATTGCGGTGTCTATACCGATAGTGGTTCAAGTGACTTGTGCAAATGGACTCGAGCCGCGCGATGTCGATCTCCAAGCGATCCTTGCCCCGCTTGAAATCATGGACCCGTGTGTCGCCAAAGGTGCTGGAGAAGGCGAGCGTATCGCGTGCCGAGAGAATACCCGACTGTATAGACGGGAACAAGGGCGCAGACGGCGCCACTGAGCTTGGCCGTCACTCGTTGCGACCGTGCATCCCCCTTGAGGCTCCGTCGGAGCAGACGCCCGGTTCCCCGCAAGAGCCTCGTGCCGTGCTGCGGCGCGCGTGCTGTACGCATTGAGCGTGTTGTCGAGGAGGCACGCGATCGTCATGGGCCCGACTCCTCCCGGCACTGGCGTGATCGCGCCCGCGACAGGAACTACTGATTCGAAATGAACGTCACCGACAAGCCGCGATCCACCCTCCGGAATGGCGATCCGGTTGATCCCGACATCGATCACGATTGCACCCCGTTTGATCCACTCGCCGTGCACCATCTCCGGGCGTCCGACAGCAGCAACGGGAATATCGGCCCGCCGGCACATGTCCGGGAGATCGACGGTCTTGGAGTGGGCGACGGTCAATGTACAGTTGCTCCTGCAGGAGCAACTGCACTAAGGGCTTGCCGACGATATTCGAGCGACCGACCACCACGGTGTGAAGTCCCTCCAAGTTGAGGCACGCCTGTTTGATAAGCGCCATGCAACCACGCGGCGTGCAGGGCACGAGCCCCCTTGCGCCGACCGCGAGCTTGCCGACGTTCACGGGATGGAAGCCATCAACATCCTTGGCAGGGTCGAACGCGAGAAGCACCTTTTCAGGGTTGATAGGGGCGGGTAGCGGCAGTTGCACGAGGATGCCTTCGACAAGATCGTTCTGGTTGAGTTCGTTGACAAGCGCAAGAGGATCCGCGTCCGAAACACTCGCAGACAGCCGGTGTTCAATGGAGATCATCCCTACCTCCTGCATCTGCTTGATGTTGCTCCTGGTATACACCTGACTCGCCGCATCGGCGTCGACAGGCACAACGGCAAGGCAGGGCTCACGTTGCCCGTCGCCTTAAGCTCCGCCACCCTGGATGGCGATTTCGCAATGCGCCCCCGAGCCGCCTGTGGATTTGATCCCGTCGATCCGAGACTCGAAAACTGCAGCCCGAAGATGCGCTTCCTCGGGATGTACGCAATGACCTTTCGGGCTTTGCGAGAGTTAGTTGGGGAAGATCGCACATTAATCGACATCACTCATGCGAACTGTTTTAATTAGAGGGTCCTGGGTTCGAGTCCCGACGCACTCACCAAGCCATCTCAAGTACTTAGCTGGTGGTTGGATGTGGTCCTGCGCCCCAGAAATCCGGATTGGGAAGCGCATGGGAAGTAAGCTCAATGGAGTGGCACCCTCGAACCTCTTCCGCTGGGCTATTCGAGGCCCGAGTACGGCAGCCATGTCGTGCGGCCACCGGGCTCTTACCTCCCTGGGAGGGTTCGGACTCTGAAGCAGATCCTGTGCCAGCTCAATGCGCCGCGCCAGAAACCAGTTCTGGGACGGCATGCCGGTTGTTGCTCGGGCGGCCCTTGCAAAGTGACTGCGGGAGAGGCCGAGGTTCAACCAGCTCAGGCAACGATTTTGGCATCGCTGTTCCGAGGCGGCGCGAACGATGCCGACATGGTGGCGGCCGCGGCTAGTGCGCGGCTTCGGATGAGTTCCAGCCGTGCGGCTGGCTGCTCGCTGATGAAGGCGACGCTCAGGGCCGCGATCACCTTTCCGGAGGACAGAATGGGAGCGCCGACCGCCCTCACGCCAAGGGCGAATTCACATCGGTCCTCCGCCCAGCCGTTTGCCAGAACACATTCGAGTTCAGCCTCGAGCTCTTGGTGCTCCCGGATTGTATGAGGCGTGAATTCCGGCAGGTTCTCGGGAAGGAGGCGTCGACGCTCCTGCCGGGTCAGGCCGCTCAAGAGAATCTTGCTCGCCGCGCCCGCGTGAAGCGGGAACCGCTGCCCGACCGCTCCATTCAGGGACGAGAGGCTTTGACCTCTGACGCAGGCGATGCAGAGCGCCTTGCCGTCGTGCAGGACGGAGAGCTTCACTGTCTCTCCAAGCTCCTGGCTTAGTCGGCTCATAAGGGGATGCGTCTTGGCAACGAGCTCGTTCCAGCGCTGAACATTAGGAACGTTGGCGGCCAATCCCAGAATGCGGGGTCCGAGCACGTAGGAGGCGGGGGCCCCATAACTGATGACGATCTCCGCGGCTTCAAGCGTGTTCAGAATACGGTACACGGTTGATCGCGGCAGTCTTCGGTCCGCCACGATATCGTTGATTGTGATGCCGGCCGGGTTTTGCTCGATCGCGAAGAGGACGTCGATCATCTTCTCGATCACTGGAATCCGGTGCCTTTCTGACATCGTCGACCAACCTCTCAAGCCTTGACAAATGCTTCCCATGGTAGCTAACATTCTTCTATTGAACTTCGCAAGTTCAATACAGAACTTGAGGTATGTGCCTCTGGGCACCTCTCCCGCGTGATGTACACAGCAGGTAGCCCGTGCACCTTGTCGCGCCATCAATTCCGAGCATGAGCCCCGTTCGGCGCATTTGCCGCCGTACGACGCACGGCAGCTCTAAGCAACGAAGGGCCGTGCTGCGGACGTGTCGATCCTGCGAGCCCCATGGCGCAACGTCGTATCCGATCCGGAATCCGCGAAGGAGGCGCTTCGACAACCGGTCATATCGCTGTCGGATCCCGACTGGAGGCGCGGTCCCCATAACCTGCTCGGTCGCACCGCGACAGGATTAGGGGTGCTCCGGCATGGCGGAACTGGTTGCGGGCAAGTTCGGTTCAGGGCGGGGAAGCCGTCCGCTGGTCTCGCTGGGCAACACGCCGGCAGCCTATCTGTTTCTCCTGCCAGTCGTGGTCGTGCTCGTCGGACTCGTTGCCTATCCACTTCTCGACGGCATCGCGACCAGCCTGACCGATAGGTCAGTCGGCCGCCGGGGTGAGTTCGTCGCCTTCAGCAACTTCGCAAAGCTCTGGGGCGATCCGATCTACCGGATCGCGACAATGAACTCGATCCTCGTCACCACGGCGACGGTTGCGGCCAAGACAATCCTCGGCCTGTTCAGCGCAGTCATCCTCACCCAGCGCTTCCCGCTTCGCTCGCTCGTTCGCACGCTTGTCTTTCTGCCCTGGGCGGTGCCAGGGCTCATTACGGGCCTGAGCTGGCGCTGGCTCTTCGATGAAACCTCGGGCGTTCTCAATGCCGCGCTGTTCCTGGCCGGCACCGTCACCGAGCCTGTTGCCTGGCTCTCCGATCCGCAGATCGCCATGGGCGCCATCGTCGTCGCGAGCGTCTGGCATGGCTTGCCCTTCTTCGCGATGATGTTCATCGCCGGCATGACGGCCATTCCGCGTGAACTCTATGAGGCTGCCGCGCTGGACGGGGCGTCGCCCTGGCAGAGCTTCTGGCGCGTGACGCTGCCGTCGCTGGGAGACGTGATGGCGATCACCGTTATGCTGTCAAGTATATGGACGTTTAATTCCTTCCACATGGTGTTCATTCTAACGGGTGGCGGCCCGGCCAACCGAACGCATATCCTGCCGACGCTCGCCTATGAATATGGCATCCGCCGCAGCGAATTGGGGCTCGGATCGGCGGTCATTGTCTCGGCAGTTCCCGTGTTCCTCATTATCATCGTGTGGCTGACGCGGCGGATGCTGAGGGATGCAAGATAGGAGCCGCTACAAGGGGTAGGGGAGATGGTCGAAAGCACACGCCAGAGAACGCTCCGGAAAGCTGGGATTGCCGCGGGGGTAGCGGCACTCCTCGCATGGTCACTGTTTCCGATCTACTGGATCGTCAACACGTCCTTCAAGACCGATCGGGAGATCTATGCATTCCCGCCGACTTTCCTTCCCGAGGTCGTGACGCTCCGGCAGTATGTCGCGATTCTTTTCGAAAGCCAGTTTCCCGCCTTCATCGCAAACAGCCTCATTGTGGCCGTTTCGGTAACGATGCTCTCCGTCGTCATCAGCGTGCTTGCAGCCTACCCGATCGCACGATGGCGGTTTGCGGGACGAAGCACGATGGCGCGGCTCATCGTCGTCGCCTATCTCCTGCCGCCGTCGCTTCTTTTCATCCCCCTATTCGTCGTGCTCCGCCGCCTCGGACTCGTCGACACGCTTGCGGGCCTGACATTGGCCTATCTCACGTTCACTGTGCCCTTCTGCACCTGGATGCTGATCGGCTCGTTCCGAGCGGTGCCGGCCGAACTTGATGAGGCAGCGGCGATCGATGGGGCGACGCGGTTGCAGTCGCTCCTGCGCGTCCTTCTGCCGATCACCCTGCCGGGCATTGCCGTCGTTTGCCTCTTCGCCTTCACCCATGCCTGGAACGAGTTCCTCTACGCTCTCGTCTTCGTCTACGGTGCGGCATCCCAAACCTTCACGGCCGGTCTGTCGGGCCTCGTCATGGGCGACACGTTCATCTGGGGGCAGCTCATGGCCGCAAGCGTTGTCGCGATCCTGCCGATCGCTGTTATCTACCTCATTGCTCAGAAGTACCTGATCGAGGGCTTGGCGGCAGGGAGCGTCAAGTGAGGGCCGGGCCATACCCAACCCGTCAATTTGAGAATAGGGTCACAAAAGGAGGAAGCACGCCATGAAACTCATTCGAATACTTGGCATCGCAATGACGACGATGCTCCTAAATGTTCAGGTGCAGGCGCAGGATCTGAGGATCTGGGGTCTTCAGGCCTTCAACACCAAGGCTGACGCTCTGATCGGCGAAATGGTCAAGCAGTTCGGCCGTGAGCGTGGCATCACGGCGGAGTACGTCGTCGTGCCCGCGAACGTGCTTGACGAGCGGCTTGCTGCTGCCTTCGAGGGCCGTGCCGCGCCGGACGTGTTTATGCAGGTGGGCCAGAAGGCGCAGTACTACAGCGCCCGCGACCTTACAGTGCCTCTCGATGACGTGCTTGCAGAGATGCGCAAGGTGCCCGGCGGCATCTACGAAGACCTGGTGCCGCAAGGGACCTACAACGGCGCAGCTCATGCGGTCCCTCTGGAGGTGGACGTGGTTCCAATGTTCGCCCGCGTCGACCTCCTGCAGGAGGTCGGCCTGAAGGAACCGCAGACCTGGGAGGAACTGCGCCAGGCTGCGCGGGCGATTCAGTCCAAGAACCCCATGGTGAGCGGCTTCGGGCTCCCCGTCAGTACTGCCAACGATGCCGAGAGCCTGATCCGCATGATCATCTGGTCCTTCGGCGGAGCGGAGTTCGCGTCTGACGGCAAGACCATCACGTTCAACTCGCCCGAGACGCG
>DASQEG010000641.1:0-2777 GCA_035633775.1 Bryobacteraceae bacterium | reverse complement strand
GCTTCGCTTGGCTCGTTGCAACGCATATTATCGTGGTGACCCCGTATGTACTGCGTCTCGTGCTTGCTGCTCTATCAGGGCTCGACCGCAGAGCCGAGCATGCTGCGCGGACGCTCGGCGCCAGCGAATGGACCGCCTTCCGCCGCGTCACCGCTCCGATGATCCTCTCAGGCCTCACTGGCGGCTGGCTTCTCGCGTTCATCAACAGCTTCGACGAACTGACGATGTCGATATTCGTCACATCACCGGCAACCATCACGCTGCCCGTGCGCATGTACATGTACGCGACGGAATCCATTGATCCTATGATGGCGGCCGTCTCCGCCCTGATGATCGCCGTCACCGCCGTAGCCATGCTGGTGCTGGACCGCACCTTCGGGCTCGACCGCGTCCTCGTCGGGCAGCGTTGAGAAAACGGATATGGCACTTCTCAAACGCCTCGCTCGACAGAATCTCCCCTCGATTGCCTTCACTGTGGATGGTGAGGCCTGCTCCGGCCGTGCGGGCGATACGGTTTTGACCGCGGTTCTCACTCAGGCTGATCGACTGCGGCTCAGCGATTTCTCAGCCAGCCCGCGGGCTGGCTTCTGCCAGATGGGAGCTTGCCAAGACTGCTGGATTCTAACGGCCGACAGCAAGCGCATTCGTGCCTGCAGCACGATCCTCGAACCAGGGATGAACCTTCGAACCGCCATGGAGCCGAGATCGTGAGCGACGCACTTAGACCGTTGATCGTCGGAGCCGGACCCGCCGGTATCCGCGCTGCGGAGACCCTCGTGAACGCAGGGATCAAGCCTGTTGTTATCGACGAGGCGCCCGCTGCCGGGGGACAGATTTATCGCCAAAGGCTCATTCCGGATGAGCGCTCCGCTCAAGACCTCTATGGATCGGAGGCGAGGAAGGCAACGGCGCTGCACGAGACCTTCGCAGGGATCCGGAGCCGGATTGACTATCTTCCGGAGACCCTCGTGTGGAACGTCCGAGACCGAACTCTCGATCTGACGGCCGGCGGGCGGACCCGTTGCCTTAGCTTCACTCATCTGATCCTCGCTACAGGCGCCACCGATCGCGTGCTTCCCTTCCAGGGCTGGACCACCCCCGGCGTCTTCGCCCTTGGCGGTGCTCAGATCGCTCTGAAGGCCCAAGGCTGTGCCATCGGCGAACAGGTCGTATTCTTGGGCTCTGGTCCCTTGTTGTACCTCGTGGCTTGGCAATACGTGAAAGCTGGCGCCCATGTTTCCGCCGTGCTCGATACTGCGCCATTCTCGACGAAGTTCCACCTCCTGCGCGGTTTGCTGTCTCAGCCGGGCGTCGTCGTTCGCGGCTTCCGCTATGCGGCCGAACTGAAAGCACGGGGTGTTTCAATCCGGTTTGGCGTCGAACCTGACCGAATTGAGGGCGAGGACCGTGTGACCGGCCTTGTCTGGCGCGAACGCGGCAAGGAATATCGCCTTTCCTGCGATGGAGTTGGGTACGGCTTTGGCCTGCGCTCGGAAACGCAGCTAGCGGACCTTGCGGGATGCCACTTTGTCTTCGATCGACGAGATCGGGCGTGGCGACCTGAACGCGATGTGGCGGGACGCACCTCCGCATCCGGAGTCTATATTGCAGGCGACGGTGCCGGCATTGCCGGTGCAGATGCAGCTGAATTGGCAGGAGAACGGGCAGCCCTTGCCCTCCTTGAAGATGCAGGCCGCCCTGTTGATCGCGCGCGGGTCGCCGTGGTGGAGGGCAAGCTTGCCTCCCTTCAACGGCTCCGCGACGCACTTGAGGCTGCGTTCCCGTTCCCGGAGGTCTGGGCGAGCAGCATTACCGACGACGCTACCCTCTGTCGCTGCGAGGAGATTGCCGTCGGGCATGCCCGCGCCGCGATTCGGGGTCAAGGAGTGCTCGAACTCAATCGTCTGAAGGCTCTGACGCGTGTCGGCATGGGCCGATGCCAGGGACGAATGTGTGGGAGTGCGGCGGCGGAGGTTCTCGCGACCGCATGCGGCCAACCATTGGAGTCAGTTGGTCGCCTGCGCACGCAGCCCCCGATCAAGCCTATCCCTCTTGAGATCAAGACGGAAGGAGAAGCCGCATGAGCCATACCCTTCGCAAGGATGTGGCTATCATCGGTGGCGGCCTTGTCGGCAGCTCTGCCGCGCTTGCATTGCAGCGCATGGGACTCTCCGTCGTCCTCCTCGACAAGGGCTTCTGCGGCGCGCAGGCGAGCGGCGTCAATTATGGCGGCGTGCGGCGCCAGGGCCGTCCCCCGGAACAGATTGCCCTCTCGCAGCGGGCTCATACGATCTGGCCGCGCCTGAAGGAGCTTATCGGCATTGATGGTGAATTCATGCGCTCCGGTCACCTCAAGCTCGCGCGAACCGAAGCCGAGATGGCGTCTCTAGAAGCGTATGCGGCGCGTGTGGTGAATTTGGGCCTCGATCTGGAGATCATCGGCCACAACCGGCTTCGAGAGCGCTTTCCGTGGATTGCAGAGGACATTGCAGGGGCATCCTTATGCCCAGGCGACGGACACGCCAACCCGCGCCTCGTTTCCGCAGCCTTCGCCAATGCGGCCCGCCGGGCCGGCGCGGAAGTGCTCGAACACACGCCCGTTTCTCACGTCGAGAAAGCACTCGACGGCTTTCATCTTGCGGCTGGATCGGGAATCCAAATCAGAGCGCGGTTCGTCATCAACAGCGCTGGGGCGTGGGCTGGATCCTTCGCGGAGACATTTGGAGAACGGGTACCGCTCAAGAAGATTTACCCGAGCATGATCGTCACCGAACCAC
>DASQEG010000640.1:0-10619 GCA_035633775.1 Bryobacteraceae bacterium | reverse complement strand
GAACTGGCCCGCGCGGGTTAACAAGGTTCCGAGGGTCATGGCCGCAGCCAGGTCCTGCGGGTGTTTTTGATACGTTGTCCGAGCGGTGGCAATGGCCTGCTGTTCCTGACCTAGTGCCTGCAGTGCCTCGATGTATAACAGCGCTGGCGCAGGCTCGCCGGCTTCAGCAACAAGTGGCTGCAGCAGTTTGGCCGCCGCCTCCGCTTTACCGGTCCGCAAGTATGCAGTGGCCAGCAGGCTCCTGACTCGCGTATGTCCCGGTTCGTTCTCATAAGCCCGGACCAGAGGTGCTATTGCCCGTGCATATTGCCTCGTCATGACGGCTGCGAGCCCGAGCGTGATCTGCGCCTCCTGAGATTGCGGCAGCAGTGTCGCCGCACGTTCCAGCACCGGAAGCGCTTCGTCGGGCCGGCCGTTCTTCAAGAGTGCCAGCCCGTAGTTGAACTGGGGCGCAAACAGTGTTTCAGCAGCCCTCGCAGCTCGCTCGAATACACCAAGAGCCAGCTGCGGTTCTTCCATTTCGGTATACAGGATGCCGGTCGCCAGAAGAATATTGGGCTCGATCTGGGCCGTGTTCGCGACGGGTGCAAGGCGCTGCAAAGCTTCGGTACGCTTACCCTCCCGGAGTTCCCGGCCAGCAGCCATGAGTGTCTCAACAGATTCGCGGCCTGCCGCCAATAACCGGGAGGATGTCTGAAGGGCTTCTCGCGCCAGCTCGGGCTGCTTCAGCTGCTGGTGTAAACGCCCCAGCCTGTAATAGAGACGCCCGTCCCACGGCTCACGCTGAATCGCCTTTTGCAATGGCTCGAGTGCGTTGGGCAACTGCCCCGCCTGCACAAACGCCTGAGCAAGCTGTGAGGCAGCGTCATGTGTGGTGTCCCCGCCCTGCACCACAGGCCGAAGCCACTGAATCGCCTCGCGCGGATTTTGCTCTGCCAGTGCGATCCGTCCGAGGAAGTACCGAGCCCCAAAGGCCGGCGGCGCGGCATTAACGATGGCTGCAAACTCCTGCCGGGCGAGATCGAGCCTCCGCAACCGGTAATGGACGTAAGCGAGTCGGAAGCGTGCTTCCACATCCGCAGGAGCCTGCTTCACCAGCGTCTGGAGCAACGCTTCGGCATCCTGCAAACGCTCCTGCTGCAGCAGTTTCTCGGCTTCAGGCAGGCCCTGACCGAATGCGACCGTGATCCCCAGCAGGAATCCGAGTACTCTGGAGCGGCTGCCGGCCATACGGGCACAGTATCTCATCTGCTCAGGAGCCAGCTCCTGATGGGAGCACCCCAGAGCACCCGACCATCGTCTGCGCCACGGACGCACAGAGGTGAACCGAACACCTACGTGAGCAACTTATGCACAACCTCACCGCTGACGTCAGTCAGGCGGAAGTCGCGGCCCAGATGACGATAGGTCAGGCGCTTGTGGTCAAGACCGAGGGAATGCAGAAGGGTGGCCTGCAGATCGTGGACGTGGATCTTGTCCTCGACGATGTCCAGCCCCAGATCGTCCGTCTTGCCGACGACTTGTCCACCCTTGATGCCGCCGCCCGCCATCCAGATGCTGTACCCATTCGGATGGTGGTCGCGGCCGATGCTGTTCGGATCCTTTGGACTCCGCATCTCAGACATCGGAGTGCGGCCGAACTCACCCGCCCAAACAACCAGCGTGTCGTCGAGCATGCCACGTTGCTTTAAGTCTTTGACGAGCGCAGCTGCCGGCTGATCCGTCGCAGCACACTGCTTCTTGAGGCCCGAAACAATGCCGCTGTGATGATCCCAGCTTGCATGCATCAGCATCACGTACCGGACCCCACGCTCAACCATGCGGCGCGCCAGCAGGCAGTTGGTCCCGTACGCCTTCGTCTCTTCCTTGTCGATGCCGTAACTGGCAATCGTTGCCGGCGATTCCTTCGAGAAGTCCAACAGCTCCGGCCCGGATGTCTGCAGACGATACGCGAGCTCGTACGAATGAATCCGGGATGCAATTTCCAGGTCGCCTGTCGCGGCCTGATGTTCCAGATTCGTTTCCCTGATGAGATCGAGTCTCTTTCGCTGCGCTTCGGCGCTAATGCCCTTGGGATTCGACAGATACAGGATGGGGTCACCCTGGCTACGGAACACGGTTCCCGCATACGTCGACGGGAGAAAACCACTCGTGAAGTTATCCGACCCCGCACTCGTGCCAACGCCCGACGTAAGCACCACGAAGCCTGGCAGGTTCTTCGACTCACTACCCAGCCCGTAGTTCACCCACGCGCCGATCGTGGGCCGGCCGCCGATCATGTGGCCCGTAAACAGAAATAACTGGCCCGGGTGGTGATTGAAAGCGTCGCTGTGCATCGAGCGAACGAGACATATATCGTCGGCAATCGACCCAGTGTGCGGCAGAAGCTCGGACAGTTCCATCCCGCATTCGCCGTGGCGGCTAAAGTTGAACGAGCTTCCGAGCACGCTTGCTGTCGGCTTGATGAACGCGAGCTTCAGGTCCTTTGTGCGCGACGGGGGCAGCGGCTGGCCATGCCATTTTTGCAACTCAGGCTTAGGATCGAACAGATCCATCTGGCTGGGCGCGCCTTCCATGAACAGAAAGATGACATTCTTCGCCCGAGGCTTGAAGTGCGGCTGCTTATCCCCACCATCCGCTCGGAGCAAATCCGCAAGAGCAATGGACCCGATCCCCGCCGCCGACTGACGGAAGAAATCACGGCGCGACTGAATGGCGGTGAACTGCTTGGGCGTCATGATCTACTCCCTTGTGATGAACTCGTCCAGGTTCAACAGGACGCTTGCGAGCAGCGTCAGGTCGCCCGAGTGGCGTGCAAAACGCTCGGCTTCAGCGGGGGACGGCGGTCGTCCGAGGGCGTACTCGAACATCGCTGTGATAGGATCCGCTTCACCTGCGACCCGCCTTGCGAGAGCCTCAGCGGCCTCAAAGAAGACTGGATCGTTGAGCAGGTTCAGTGCCTGGAGGGCGGTGTTCGAGCGCTCACGCCGGCACTGCGCTACTACCGCTTTGGGCGCGTCGAAGTTCATCAGAAGCGGATACGGCGTCGCGCGCTGAAAGTGAATGTACAGGCCGCGGCGATACCGGTCCTTACCTGTGCTCTCTTTCCATGAGTCATTTGTTTTGGCGCCGTACGCGAGCGAGGCCACACCGTCCGGCTGCGGAGGACGGACGCTGCGGCCGCCCACTTCGTGCGAGAGGAGGCCGGCCGCGTGCAGCGCGGAATCCCGAATCAACTCAGCCGGAAGGCGCAGTCGGGACTGTCTCGCCAGAAGCGCGTTCTCCGGATCCTTCGCCTGCACGTCAGGCCTGATCTTCGAAGACTGTTTGTATGTGGCAGAAGTGGCGATCGTGCGGATGAGCTTTTTCAGGCTCCACCCGTTTTGCGTAAACTGCCATGCGAGCGAATCCAGTAACTCGGGGTGGGACGGAGCATCGCCGCGCGTGCCGAAGTCCTCAGCAGTCCTTACGATTCCACGGCCGAACATTTCCTGCCAAACCCAGTTCACTGTCACACGTGCGGTAAGCGGGTTGTCCTTCGATGCAATCCAATGGGCAAGGTCGAGCCGGGTCGGGCCCTGGCTCTTAAGCGGAGCAAGGACCGATGGCGTGGCACGCTGAACCTCCATCCCATTGGTGCGGTAGTCGCCGCGAACACGGAGGTGATGCGGGCCGACATCTTCGCCCTCAGTGACGGTCATGGCCATCGAGAGCTGCGGGTACTCATCGTAAAGCGCCTTCAGCTTCTTATCGAGTTCATCCAGCTTGAGTTCCTTCCAGCGCTTCTGACCGACGGCAAAGTGGTAGTTACGGATGAAGTGTGTCGTGAGTACCTCGCGTTCACGATCGGTCCGTTTCTCAAGCGGTACGCGGATGATGCGCTCGCCGTCGTCGCCACCTTCCGTCAGCTTTAGCAGGCAGTCCCACGCAAGGTCCCAGTCTGTGCGCTTGCCCGGTTCCGCGGCCGCCTGCAGCATGTTCTGCTCCCAGTCGGCTTGCAGTTCGGAAACGTTGTACTGCTTCAGCAGAGCTCCACGTTTGACCGAGTACTCATCGCGAACCTTCGCCCACGCCTCGGTCTCGCCCGGAAGCGGCGCGTGAACGTCCGTTTCGACGATGTTCTCGAAGAATGCAAACAGCTGGAAGTAATCGCGCTGGCTGAACGGATCGTACTTATGGTCGTGGCATTGGGCACAGCCGGCCGTTAGGCCAAGAAAGGCCGAGGCTACGGTGTTTGTACGGTCGAGAGCCGCCTCGAACTTGAACTGATTGTTGTCAATTCCGCCCTCGCGATTTGTGAGCGTCTGCCGATGGAAGCCGGTCGCGATCGGCGCACCGGCAAGATCCCCTGCAATCTGCTCTACCGCGAATCGGTCGAAAGGCATATCGGCGTTCAGTGCCTCGATCACCCAGGTGCGATACCGCCAGGCCCAGGGACGAACCCAATCTTTCTCGTATCCGTCACTGTCCGCGTAACGTGCGCGGTCCAGCCAGGGGCGCGCCCACCGCTCGCCGAAGTGCGGTGAGGCGAGTAGCCGGTCTACTACCCGGTCATACGGCTCGTTGATGTACCGGTTGAGTTGTTCGGGTGACGGAGGGAGGCCCGTGAGGTCGAGGCTCAAGCGGCGCAGCAGAGTTCGTTTGTCAGCTTCAGGCGACGGCTCGATGCCTTCCTTCCTGAGTCGCGCAAGAACGATCGTGTCGACGTCCAGCACTGCCGGCTCGCGCACAGGCTCAAAGGCCCAGTGCCGCTTCTGCGAGGCCTGATCGAGCCAGGCTTGAATCGAAGCGACCTCTTTCGCCGTTAACCGCGGCCCAACCGGGGGCATCGCCTTGATCCCGGGCTTTCCGGTAACCCGGTCCAGCAGGGTTGCTTTGGGCAGTCCACCGATCTGTTTGGCAGTCGCGTGGCAGCCGATACACCGCGTCTTGAAGATATGGTCTACTTCGGGCGTCTGGGCCGCGGCGAAGGACGCCGAAGCCAGCAGCACAATGGCGAGCTGGCGGTGCATGCGAAGGACTCCGAATCAGAACGGTTAGCCAGCGGAAGTAACTCGTGCGGCGGCTATGGTTTGTATTTTAGAACACGCTGAGGCAACGGTCGACTGCTGGCGGGGTTAGCTCAAGTGCGATGCCGGCGCTGGTAACGCCGGCATCCTTTAGGTGGTTGCTTTGACTGATTACCAGTCGGCGCGGATGCCGAACTGGATCTGCCGACGGTCGCTCGACACTCCTGTCACCTGCCCGAACAGCGGGCTCGCAGCATCAGTGTTGATCGAATTGAACCGGTGGCGGTTGAAGCCGTTCAGCATCTCTGCGCGGAACTGCACCCGCATGCCCTCCATGGGAATGAAGTTCTTCTGCAGAGAGAAGTCGTCAGTCAGGAACCAGGGGCTCCGCAACTGGCTGTAGCGATACGCAGTGTTGCCGCGCTCGTACCGGCCAGGATTGCGAAGCAGGCTGGTATCGAAGTACTTGTGCCCCGCGGTACCTGGGGTCGAGATACTTGCCATGTCGAAGTTCTCAGAATCCCAGTTAACGGACAGCGGTCTGCCTTCCGGGTTCACCAGAACCGCACGCTGCGTCTGGAAGTTGCTGTTTGGCGTAGCGGTCCCGCCGAAGCCCATCGGTTCACCGCTCGAGTAGTTTCCGATGTACTGAAGCGTCCAGCCGCCAACCACAAAGTCCAGTGCACGATTCATGTCCGAGCCGAACCTGCGGTTCTTGCCGAAGGGCAGCTCGTAGCTGGCACCCAGCTTGAACCAGTGAGTACGGTCGTAGGCAGATACAGACTTGTCGAGCGACAGGTTGTAGTAGTCCATCGGTCGGCCGCTGTTCATGCCCCACGTATCTCCGAATGCCGAATTGAGGTTGTCAATCGACTTGGACCAGGTGTAGTTGGTCAGGAACTGGAGCCCATCCGAGTACCGCTTGTTGAACTGAACCTGAAGCGCGTGGTACGTGCCCATGCCCAGCGGAGCGAACGTTGTGTAGATGTTGCTCCAGGTCGGGATCTGGGGGAACGGAGTAAGTGTCTGCCACAGCGGAACGCCGATGCCGGAGTCGCGGTAAGGATACCGCGCATCAGGCGACAGAGCCTGCGCCTGGGCCTGGCTGTTAACTGTCCTGCCAAGGGCATCACCGAGCGCGAGGTAGCGCGGATGAAGCTGGTTCAGCTGACGGAGTTCGTTCGCCTGCGTACCCGTGCTCTTCGAGCCGACGTATCCGATGTCGAATACCATCTGACCCGGGAGTTCACGCTGGATGTTCAGGTTCCACTGCTGCGTGTTGCCGACGCGGCCCGCATCTTCGTCCCAGTAAACCGGTCCCCACTGGTTGTAGGGTTCGGTCGCCAGGGACGGATTTTGTGGCTGGTTGACAGTCGTACCGCGGTAGCCGTTGGCCCAGTTGAACGCCGGTTCCCAGCCGATGGTCGGAGCCTGCATCTGGTTCACTGCCTGGAAGCCAATCTTGCTGCCCCACGGCACACCTGACCAGCCGTTCGGGTTGCGGCCGTGATAGAACATGCCGTCGCCGCCGCGAATCGACGTGCGATTCATCACCTGCCACGCGAAGCCGATGCGCGGCGAGAAGTCGTCGAACTGGTTGCTTGCAAAGTTTCGGCGATCTGCGCTGGCGAACTCCAGAGCTCCCGGAACGCCCCACGTGGGGTCGATCAGGTTCGGGTTGAACGAGTACATCCGGTTGTAGTGCTCAGTCGGCAGCGGCTGGTAGTCCCACCGAAAACCAAGGTTGAGCGTCAGCGTGCTGGTTACCTTGAAGTCGTCCTGGAAGAACAACGCAAAGTTGTGCCACTGCGACCCCACAGGAGTGTCGACCACAACGCTCGCGCTGCGAACCTCACCCAGCAGCATGCTCGCGAAGCCGTGCCCGGTCTGGTTGAAGCCATCGAGGCCCGTTACTCCGGAGTTGAAGCCGAACTGGCCGGGACCCGCGCTGTTGCGGGCGCGCATCCAGGTCTGACGATAGTCCACACCGGCTCGCATCGCGTGGCGGCCGCGAATGATGGACACCGTATTGATCAGCTGGTAGTTGGTCGCTGCCAGGAAGTCGTTCGCCTGGTATCCAAGGGTGGGGAAGCTGACCCGATCACCGGTGAGGCCGGTGATCTCCGGAAAATTGGATTGTCCAGCCAAGCCCTGGAGGCCGAGAATCTGCGCTCCATTCTCGCCAACATGACGAGAGATGCTGGGGTTGCGCTGGCGGTTGAAACCGAGCTGAAGGTGATTGAGCAGGGTGGGAGAGATCGTCCAGTCGTAAGACGCTCTTCCGTACCAGCTGCGCACATGTTGCAGGCGTGCACGGGACAGCGGACCACCATACGGGTCGTTGAAGTCCCACACACCGCCCGAATCCAACAGGTTGCGCGGACGATCGACATACACAAACGAACCCGCCAGCTTATGAGCTGCGGATACGAACTGGTCGATCTTGACCGAGAACTGGTCCTGCGTGAATCCGGCCTGGTTCGAAACCGGGAAAAAGGCGTTGTTGATGAGCGCGATCTGTCCTGTGGCATCAGTGACGCTCGGGACGTAGTGCTGCTGGAAAAGCTTGCTCAGGTTCTGTGAGATTGGCGAGAGACGGCTGGCCGGGATAATGTTGCCCGGGAACGGATCTCGCACCATTCGCCCGTCCACGGTGCGGGTCGTCGCCGGATCGTAGATCTGCCCACGGAATACAGGACGGCCAAGGGCGTCGGTGCCAATCTGCTGGTCGGTCAGATAGCGGCTCATGTTGCCGCTCCAGAACTCCGGCAGCGGCAGCGTTACCGTCGGTGAACCACCGCCGGCGTGGCTTTCCTTGTAGCGCTCGTAGGCAGTGTAGAAGAAGGTCTTATCCCTGCCATCGTAGATCTTCGGCAGGAACACCGGACCACCCGCCGAGAATGCATAGTTGTGGCGGCGATCCTTCTGCTTGGGACGGCCGTAGAAGTTGTTCGCGAAAGTGTTGGCATCGGCCCACTCGTTATGCAACTGGGCCAGAGCGGAACCGTGGAACGAGTTTGTGCCCGACTTCATAACGAAGTTGAAGACACCGCCGCCGGTGCGGCCGAACTCTGCGCTCATGCCACTGGTCTGCACCCGGAACTCTTCCAGTGCCTCCATTGACGGGCTGGACTCGCCCATGTGTCCGCCGATGTAAACGGTGGCAGACGCGCCATCGAGGATGATTTCTTTTGCGAACGCGGGGCTGCCGTTGATACGGCTCTCCCAGTTATTGCCGGCCACACCCGGTGTCAGCTTGTACGCGAAATTCTCTGCGTAACGACCACCGCCGAAGCCCAGCGGCAGGTCCACCACCGTCCTGTTGTTCAACAGGGTGCCGACGTCCGGCGTCTCCGTTTGTAGCAGCGGGGAAGCTGCGGTAACTTCGATCGACTCCGCCGTTGAGCCAATCTGCAGCTGGCTATCAATGGGCGCAACATGCGCGACGTTCAATGTCAGGCCTTCGCGGACGTTGGCCTTGAAGCCCTGAGCTTCGAACCGCATCCTGTACTGGCCGACCGGCAGGTTCGGAATTGTGTACTGCCCTGCGTCGTTGGTGACAGATTCCGCTGTCGCGTTCGTCTGAACGTTCGTCAGCGTGACCTTAACACCGGGTACAAGCGCACCGGCAGGATCGGTCACCGTTCCGGTGAACGTGCCGCGATCCTGCTGCGCCAGAAGCCCGCTCGCCAGAAGCAATACGGCGAGCAGACAGAAATAGAACTGCTTAACTCCCACGCGGAGCCCTCCTCCAAGATAACTTTCAACTACTCTGAAAGCGCTTACTCAGGAATGTACACGGCCTTACAAGGCATGTCAAATCTATGAAAAATCAGACAGCATATCCGTAATTACAGAGTCGGCCCAGCTGGCCTTTGTCAGACAATAAAACGATGAAATCCCTGGAAAGCTGCCTTCCCCAAGGCCTGAGCCGGCGCCAGTTTGTGGGCTCGGCACTCGCGGCCGGTGCTACTGCGTCGGGACATCAGCCCGCGGCTGGAAGGCCGAACGTCGTCATCATGGTTGCCGATGATCTCGGTAGCGGGGACGTGGGCTGTTTCGGCGCGACGGAAGCGAAGACTCCACACCTGGACCGGCTCGCCAGAGAAGGCGTACGGTTCACTGACTGGCATGCGAACTCGCCCGTCTGTTCGCCTTCGCGCGCGTCCCTGCTCACGGGACAGTACCCCCAGCACTGCGGGATTCCTGAGATCCTGTTTTCAAAGCCCGACTTCTCGGTACCGGGATTACGCAAAGGGGAACGCACTCTCGCGTCAGAGTTGAAGCAGGCCGGGTACCGCACAGCGGCAATCGGAAAGTGGCACCTCGGCAGTAGTGCAGAGAGCCGACCCCGAGCTCAGGGCTTCGACTCGTTTTTCGGCTTTTACTCTGGATGGACCGACTATTACTCGCACCGATACTACACGCTGGGCGGGCAGCCCATCTTCCATGACTTGTGGCGCGATGATGCTGAAGTTTTCGAAGAACCCGTCTATCAAACAGAGCTGCTGGCGCGCGAGGCGACCGGCTTCATAGGGCAGCAAAGAGCCGAGCAACCGTTCTTCCTTTACCTTGCGTTCGGAGCGCCGCATTACCCGATGATGGCTCCGAAGCAGTACCTCGATCGTTTTCCCGAGACCCTGGATCGTGATCGCCGAATGCATCTGGCCATGGTCGCTGCGGTGGACGACGCCGTCGGCCAGGTTCGGTTTGCATTGGATCGACGTGGGTACACGCAAAACACGGTTGTGTTCTTCGTCAGCGACAACGGCGCGACACGTGAGTTGCGTGCGGACCATCGAGGGAGGCCGTACTCCGGCGGAAGCAATCTCCCGTTCCGTGCATCGAAAGGGAGTCTCTTCGAGGGTGGGACGCGAGTGCCTGCCCTGCTTGCATACCCGGGGATGATCAAACCTCGTGCCGACAGCACGGCACTGCTCTCGATGGACATGATGCCCACCATCCTGCAGGTCGCGGGCCTGCAAACGCCGGCTTCCGTCGACGGAGCAGACTTATCCAAATTGCTCATCCAGGGAACGCCGCTCCCTAATCGCACGGTGTTTTGGGAGTATGCGGGACAATCTGCTGCACGGGAAGGCCGGTGGAAGCTGTTGACGAGTCACCGCGAGGGTCTCGGGCAACCGCTGGTGAAGGGCCCGTGGCTTTCCGATCTGCTCGCCGATCCCGGCGAGACGCGGAACTTCGCCCAGGAACAGCCTTCGGTGGTGGCGCGATTAGCCGACGCACTCGCAACCTGGAGAGCGAAGTATCCCTGATGCGGGCAGCCAACCGGGTGTCGTGTTACCGAAGGACGAAGTGGGCGTACCATGTCTCCGTTGGATCAGCGCTCGCTTACGCTGCGCACCCTGTCTGTGTCCGGCGATGTTGCTGACGTTATGCGCTGCGATGAACCGCAACTGCAGTAAGGAGCCACCGCATGGACGCATGTACTCATCTTGACCAGATCCAGGATGTGGACCCGAACACGAACGGGTGTGAAGAGTGTCTGAAGACGAATGGCCGCTGGGTGCATCTCCGGATGTGCCTGAGCTGTGGGCACGTGGGCTGCTGCGACTCGTCGCCTGGTCGACACGCGACGAAGCATTTCCG
>DASQEG010000639.1:0-3089 GCA_035633775.1 Bryobacteraceae bacterium | reverse complement strand
ATGGTGGGGAAGTATGCGTGGGTGCCGTTCATCTTTGGCGATGTCGGCTACATGCTCGGCGGGTGGCTCTCAGGCCATTTAATCCGGCGCGGCTGGACGTTACCGAGGGCGCGTAAGTTCGTTATGCTGCTTGGTGCTGTTTGCATGCCGGCGGCTATCTTCGCGCCGTTTGTTCCAGAAGCGTGGATGGCCATCGCCGCCACATGCTTCGTCACCTTTGGTCATGCGTTCTGGGTGGCAAACATCCAGACACTGCCGACTGACCTCTTCCCATCGCATGAGGTGGGAACAGCGATGGGCTGCTCGGGCATGGGAGGTGCGATCGGCGGAGCGCTGGCCAACCTTGGCACGGGCTACCTCGTGCAAAGCTTCTCGTATACGCCGGTGTTCCTCATGGCAGGACTGATGCATCCGTTGTCGGCGTTTCTTGTTTACAGGCTGCTGCCGGACTCGCGCTTTCCGCGTGGTCAGTAGAACACACGGATGAGCCACAATCCGCGTGCCGGGGCCATTGGATTTGCGCGCACGCCCGGAGGTGCCGTCAGCATGTAACGAATGCGGTCAGCATCGGCATTGCCCTTCGCGGCCTCCAGCAAAGTTCCGACGATGTTCCGTACCATGTGCTTCAGGAATCCGCTGCCGTTCACCCGATAGATCAACAGGTCGCCCTTTTTTTCGGCCGCCGACGAGAAGATCGTACGCACCTTCGACCGGCCGAGCGAATCCGTCTCATCGGCCGCAGCGAAGACGCTGAAATCGTGCTCGCCCATAAACAGTGGGGCACTCCTCATGAATGCATGGTCGTCGGCGGGAAAGGGATGATGGAGCGCCCAGCGTCGTTCAAACGGCGGCATGGTTTCGCCGCGCCAGATGCGGTACTCGTACGTCTTTGAAAGCGCGTCGAAGCGCGGATGAAAGTTCGGAGCGACCTCCGCTACATCGAGCACGCGAATATCGCCCGGCAACAAACGATTCAGCGCCTTGCGGAGGTTCGCTGGGGGAATCGGGTTTTTGATCGTGACGGCCGCTATTTGTGCACGAGCATGCACTCCGGCATCTGTGCGGCCCGAGCCTTCTATCTTTACGGGGCTCTTCTCGATCTCCAGAAAGGCGCTCTCGAGAACTCCCTGAACGGTGGGCAGCCCCGGCTGAACCTGCCACCCGTGATAATCGGTGCCGTCATAGGAAAGAACCAGGCGGATGCGCCGCAAAGGATCCCTGCTAGGCCGGACGGGAGCCGGGCTTCGTAAGCGGAGCGCCTTCGCGGCACAACGGACACTGAGGCTCGGTCCACGTAACCGGATTCAGTGTCGCGAGTGCGATGCGCTGCACGCCCAGGTTAGCCTTGCCGCCGCTGCGGTCAATGATTGACGCGGCACCAGCCACGTGCACTCCCGCAGCCAGGAGGATGTCGATCACCTCGACCGAACTTCCACCGGTGGTGACAACATCCTCCACCACCAGTGCTCGCTCGCCCTCACGCAATTCGAAGCCCCGCCGAAGCGACATGTGCCGCGTGGCCGGATCGCGTTCGGTGAACAGGAAGCGCGCTTCAAGAGCTCGAGCAACCTCATAACCGACGATCAAGCCGCCGATCGCAGGCGACACGACGACATCGATCTGATCCTCAATATGGTCGGCGATCTCGGAGCCAAGCTTTTCGGCGGTGTCGGGAAACTCGAGTACGCGGGCGCACTGCAGATACTCGCCGCTGTGCAACCCGCTTGTAAGCCGGAAATGGCCCCGCAAGTATGCACCTTTTTGCTCGAAGATTGCCAGAACCTCTTCAGATGAGAGAGCCACTGATCCTCACTTTACCCCAGCGGACGCCTGTCTGCAGCGCGCTCTGCGGAAGCCTCAACGCGCGGCGGCTCAGGGAGTCGGCCGGTCAGGCTGGCCCACAACCAGGGCAGCGCCGTCATCGAGCTCAGCACACCCGACCATAGGCCGATCGTGCGCGGGTCGACTTTGTCCGAGACAGCGCCTGCCGCAGTCATGGAGAGCATCATCACGGCCCACACAATGGTTTCGAGCGTGGCGAAGACACGGCCGCGGAAACCATCAGGAACATGTGTCAGCAGTTGCGTCATGTTGAGGACGGAACTGACAGCCACCGCCGCACGTGAGAGCGCGATGAAAAACAGCGCTGGTGCAAGGTGTGGCATTTGGCTGAACACGACATATGCGCCGCCGTGCACGACGTAGCAGATGCCCACAGCCCGTTTGTAATCTTCGAAGGACAACCGTGGGCCGAGCCAGTGCGCGAAGATGCCGCCCCCGACCAGGCCCGCTCCGGCAAAGCCCCAAATAGTACCGATGCCCACCGAGCCGAGCCCGAACACCTTGTCCCCGAACAGGCCAAACAGTATTTGTGCCGCTCCGCCGCCTGTAGCCCACCCCGCATGAATCGAAGCAATGCCGATGAGAAGCGGTACGCTGCGCATGTATCGCATGCCCTCCCGCAGGTCTGCAAGCGGGTGTGGCCGTTCTCCCCGGAGTTCTGGCGGGGCAAACGTGTGGGGTGCGGCGCGCAACTTCAGAATGCAGTAGGCCGAAACGAAAAAAGAGAGCGAGTTCAGGACGAAGGCCCATTCGTACCCGAACTGCTTCACCGCGACTCCGGCGCGGACTGCACCGACCGCGAGAGTCGTCCATTGAGTGGTTTGAGTCAGTGCGTTGGCGGTGTGCAGTTCTTTGGGTGTTGCGAGTGCCGGCAGAATCGCCGATCGGCCGCTGCTGAAAAACGGCGAAGCCAACATCAGGCTGCCGCTCAGAACGTACAGCAACTCAACCGGTGCACCATTGACTGTGGCAATGAACAGCAGTGCGACCACACCGCGGACAAGGTCGCTGGCGATCATGACCTTGCGCCGATCCATTCGGTCCAGCACGACACCGGCAAGCGGCCCCGCGAACAGGAATGAAACTGCGCGGGACAGCATCACGCCCGTGATGACGATACCCGAGCCTGTGGCCGCCATCACCAGGCTGAAGACAGCGATGTTGTTGAAGTGGTCACCAACCTCGCTTACTACCTGGCCGAACCACGTATATCGGTAATTCCGATTGGTTCGCAGCAGCGCTGTAAA
>DASQEG010000638.1:0-3655 GCA_035633775.1 Bryobacteraceae bacterium | reverse complement strand
GGAGTTTTTCCGGAGGGCCGCTTCTCGGATGGCGCACTGCATGCCATCGAGCAGGCGAAGCCGCAGATTTTCCGCGAGGGCTGGCTGGAGCGCGTCTTCCACCCGGACGCCGTTCTGAAATCCGTGAAGGATATTTGCAACGCCACCTGAGCAGCTTACGGCCCGGTAAAATTGACCTGCCTGCGTGGAGCTGAACGAGGTTCGGTGAGAGACTTCACTGGGCGAATGGAATCTGCGATTCCAGGAAGGATGTTTGGCCCGAAGCAGATGCCCAGCGCTACGGCGGTTCGATATTGCCGCTGCCCCGTTTGGCAACTTCCTCGGCGTTTACCGTCACATTGGTTGCAGGCGGGATCGGTGGATCGGCGATGTGCCTCGCCAGTTGCGGCGCCGCGGCGCTGGTGCCGATCAGGCGAAACACGGTTCCGCTCCTGTTTCCTCCAGCACGTATGCCCCTAAGCGCGTATGACTCGTCCCCGGGTAGGGCGTTGTCGGGACCGAGGCGTAGTGGGAGCGGGCCGTTGCGCGCAGGGCCTGCGGACGAGTAGGGGGACTTGCGTCCATTGGCAAGAATGTAACCGCCGGCCACGTGCACGCTGGAATCCGTCCCGGTAGCAATCCCGTTTAGGGTCCCGCAGCGATTGATCAGCGACCCGGCCTTGTCAAACTCCCCGTCGGCGTAATTGCAGCTTGCCTCAGCGGAGCGAGTTATTTCCCAATTGTGATCTACGAAATAGGAAAGCTTGGCTCCCGAGCGCACGCCCATGTTCGGGTCGCTGCGTGCGACATAGGCATGGACCTGCGCCCCTGCGGCGATTCCATTCACCTTGATCCCCCAGTCACCATGTTCGGCCCCGACCTGGGTGGCCGCGACTGCAAGCACCCACATCGTGTGGCTACCCCACGCAACCGGGCCATACACCCCCGTGAGGAGTGGAAGCGCTGCGCCAGGGAAGGTTGGGGCAATAGCTCCGCTGGGCGATGTGAGTGAAACGCCGACACCACCAGCATACGCGCTGTCCATCCATACTTCAGCAAAGCACAGCACGGAATTGTCGGGAGGAAGGCGCCAAGTCCATTCGATATGGTCAGGTTGTTTCCCCTGCCGGGCGAAGGAGACATGCCCCTCGCTCAGATAAGCGTTACCGGCAGGCAGAACGATCTCGAGCTTGGGCTTGCCGGGCGTACCGTTGAATTCCGTGACGAACGCAGTCAGTATCGTCTCCAACTGCGCGGTGCCGTCGTGCGGTCCAGTCGTTGGCCCGTAGCTGAGGTTGATAACCACTTTCTCGGTGATGGTCGGGTCGGCAAATGACAATATGTAACGAATGCCGTCATAAACATAACCCTTGAGCCATACGCCGGTCGCGTCACGGATGCATTCTTCGGAGAACTGCACGAAGACCAAGTCAGCGCTACAAGCAGCGTCGCTGCCCGCAGCCCAGCTCGGCGGATCCCGGCGGTCCTCGCCCGGAGGTGCGGCGCCCACACGCGACGCGGTCGGCACGCGCCCGGCGAACACGTCCATCACATGTGCACCGTGCGACTGTCGCCGCCAGAGGTTCCTGAAGCCTGCATCCGCGTAACAGCCATCCTCGTCGACGATGCCGGCAGTCGAGTGCAACTCGATCCACTCGTCGAGCCCCATTTCCTGTGAAGGCGGAAAAACGGGCGAGATGTCGCGCCGGAACTCGAGACCGTAATCGAAATCCGTGAGCTTCCGCCCGAAAATGCGTGGGTTGCCGGCGCCGTCCTTTGTCGCAATTGGTTCCTTGTCCCGGTTCTGATCCCAGATGGCGCGCACCCGCGTGCTCGCCGGGGCTCTGAGAAACTGCGCGGCGGCGAAGGGGCAGCCGTCGTCGAGTATGCCGATTAGGACCGATCCGTGCGAATCCTCACCGTCTTCCCAACGAGGATGAAGGAGTCTCGGGGACAAGGGCGGGGCCCTCGACGGCATGATCGGAAGCGACAACTCTACCCTGGAGACGAACTCGTTCCAGATAGGATAGGCGCGGCGGTCGGTCACCGTCGCCTTGTGTGTACGTAGCGTAGCGTACCGACTGCGATCGTCGCGCGGACAGAACTCAACCTCGAACTCCGCAGCCCTCATGGCCTCCTCGAATGCCTGGGCCAACCCAGCCCGCTTAAATTCCACCAGAAAGAACAGCCTGAAGTTCTTCTCGTCGAAACATTCAAAGTTTGTGAATTCCGCTGCGATTGCATAGCGAAGATATGGGTCGAAGCTTTGCGGCAGGCTGCTTTCGGGTATGCGATGTTCTTCGCGTGGGGCCACGGTATGATCCTCCGCCTATGGAAATTTTCCTGTCCACTCGTCCTGCGCGGCCTTCCACACGTGCTTCATCAACGAGGACTGGCTGATGGCTCCTCCCTTCGCCTGAGAATAGAAGGGCGATGGTCCGGCAAGATCCTGGTTAGCGTTGAATGGGTTGAAGTCGGTGGTGGCAGCGCCGTCGATTCCTGTGGCGAGGAACTTCCGGCCCATGAATGATTTTCCCCCCGTGCATCGCCCAACGAAGTACTCGCCTAACGCTACCCCCAGCATCCGTCCTGCCATGCTGTCGACAGGGAAATGGACTCCCGCAACAACACGGTTCGTTGCGATGCGCGCCGCCTGACGCGTGAGCTGCTCAACCACCGCCGCGTGCGCAGGCTTCAGCTTCAGCAGCGATGTCAGCACATGCACCACCGCAAAGACCTGCGTTGCATGTCCGCTCGGGAAGCTTCCGTGCCCCGGCGTCGTGATCATCGGCTGCACCTGGGCGTTGTACTCGACCGGACGCCAGCACGCTAGAGCGTGCTTGAAGCGCATTTCCACGTACACGCAGAACTGCAGCACCATGTTGATGAGTTCGAATGTGCGTCTGGTCCGGTCAGGGTGCATGTAAATGATCGAGGACCAGAAGGCGTAAGGGGGATCGATTTGCGCTAGGATTTCGGTGGCGCGTTCATGGCGCAGTTCGGCCCAACTCAGCACCATCGGAATTTGCGCTATAAATGTCGATCGCTCTGGGCGGCCGATTTCCGCGATCAAGGAGTTGGACGACAGGACGCGGAAAGCGGTAGTCGTCTTCTGAAAGCGGATTCCTTGCAGCATCTCGCCGATTGCCACGTAGGCGCGAACCCAAGCCTCCCAGCGTGCCATCTGAGCCGCGTCCTCGATCCCCGGTAGATTGGGCGCGTAGGAACTGAACTCTGGAGCCGTGGTCCCTTCGCGCCCGAGGATGAGCGCATCCACCATGATCGAATTGGCAAAGGCGTCGGCCATCGTCCCAAGCATTGCGCCGCCGGCCCCACCTGCTCCACCTGCTCCACCGGCGCCGCCCGCTCCGCCAGCCCCACCAGCTCCGCCGGCGCCACCCGCTCCGCCCAGTTGGGTCATATCTATCTCCCTGTGGGTTAAGTCAAATTCCCGACGGCAAACCTGCCTCCGCTAGGCAGCGTGCCCATTCCCGTCCCGTGTCAAGCTGTCCGTTCGGCATGCGCGCGACATATTTCTCCACCGTCAGTGCCGGCTCGAGCTGCCGCAAGTTGCGCAGGGCCCCGCGCGCCTCATCCATTCGCCCCTGGCAAACGAGTGCAATCGTCAAGGCTCGCCACGTGGAGGGATGCATTCGATTGAGGGCCAGCGACGAGC
>DASQEG010000637.1:0-5739 GCA_035633775.1 Bryobacteraceae bacterium | reverse complement strand
AACATTCGCCAGCTGCCCCTGGATGGGCGGAACTTCTATGAACTGAGCCTGCTCGCTCCCGGCACAGCTCCGGCCGCGCAAGGTTCGGCAGGATCGGTGCGCGGCGACTTCGCGATTCACGTCAACGGCGCTCGCGAGGATGCCAATAACTTTCTTTTGGACGGTATCTACAACGGCGACCCAAAGCTGAACGGCATCGGTGTGACTCCGCCGCTGGATGCGATTCGCGAGTTCGAAGTGTTGACACATACGTACGATGCCTCCTTCGGTCGCAACGCCGGCGGCCAGGTGAATGTAGTTCTACAGTCCGGCAGCAATGAGCTGCACGGCACGGCTTGGGAGTTCTTCCGTAACGCCGAAATGGATGCGCGCAATGCCTTCGCTCCGGGCGACGCGGCGGCTCCGCGCTATCAGAGGAACCAGTACGGGTTTACGCTCGGCGGGCCGCTGCGACGCAACAAGGTGTTCCTGTTCGGCGACTACGAAGGCATGCGACGCAACGAAGGCCGCACCGTGATCGCGAACGTGCCGACACAGGCTGAGCGGGCGGGCGACTTCACCGGAGTGCAGCGGCAGCCTGTTAACCTTCAGAACGGCCAGCCCATTCCGTTTATCCCCACTGCTTTTCAGCACCCGGTGGGACGGGCAATCCTAAACCTGTATCCCACGCCAAATCGCGACGTACCGGGGCAGAATTACATTTCGTCCCCAGTTGAGCGCGACAGGACGCATCACTTCGATACGCGCCTCGATGTCATGCTGACACCTGAATCGGAGTTTGCACTCCGGTACAGCTGCGCCGATCGAAGCTTGATTGAGCCGTTTGCCGGTATCGGCTTCTCGCGTGTTCCGGGCTTCGGCAACGCGGTCGAACGAAGGGCGCAGAACGTCATGGCAAGCGAGACGCATTCGTTCACGCCCGCGTTGATCAACGAGGTCAGACTCGGGTTCAACCGAGTGGCTTTCGGCGTTGCTCAGGAGGGTGGCGGCGCTATTCGCAACCGCGATGTCGGCCTGCCGGAGACCTGGGTGAACGAGCGCTCGGCCGGGCTGAGTTTCATCAGCTTCGCTGGGTACTCGCCGCTCGGATACGAATACAATTCGCCGCAGCACGGTGTCACCAACACTTACCAGATTGTCGACCAGGCGACCTGGATCCGCGGCCGCCATTCGCTGAAGTTCGGTGGCGACGTTCGGGTGCTGCAGCAGAATGCTTTCCGGGACATTCAGGCTCGCGGGCTGCTGACGTTCTTCGGAATCACCGGATCGCCTGTCGCCGATGCGCTGTTCGGGATTCCTGCAGCCACGGCTTTCGCAAGTGTTGACAATCACCAGAATCTGCGGTCCCGCAGCTTCAGCCTTTTCCTGCAGGATACGTGGCGCATGTCTCCGTCGTGGACGCTGTCAGCGGGGCTGAGGTACGAGCTCACCACGCCGGGCGCCGACGTTCGCGATCGTGCAAATCTATACGATCCGGCGCGGGGCACTCTGGTGCGCGTGGGTACTGAAGGCATGCCGCGCGGCGGGTATGAGACGGACCGGAACAACTTCGCGCCACGGCTCGGGATCGCGTGGGCTCCGGCAGATCGCACGCTGGTGGTTCGTGCAGCGTACGGCATCTTCTATGACCAGTCGGCACTGGCGCCGGGTGAAGGCTTGTACTTCAGCCCGCCTTATTGGGACTTCCGGCTGTTTGTGCCGCTGGGCCAGCAACTGTTGAGTCTCAGCGATCCGTTCCCGTCGAACTATCCCATCCGGCTCCCGTCGTCTGCGCTCGCGATCTCACGCGACCTCCGTTCGCCTTATCTGCAGCACTGGAACTTCAACGTCCAGCACGGAGCAGGACGGAACGGTGTGGTGGAAGTAGCTTATGTCGCAACCAAAGGCACCGGGCTGCTGGCTGCACGCGATTTGAACCAGCCGCAGCCCACTCCGGCTGAACGGTACATGCGCCCGAATCCAATGTTTGAGGACATCACATATCTGGAATCGCGCGCCAGCTCCATCTACCACTCACTGCAGGCGAAGTATCAGCAGCGCCTCACGCGAGGGGTCACAGCCCTGGCGAGCTACACGTACGGCAAATCGATCGACGATGCATCGGGATTCTTCAGCGCAACCGGCGATCCGAATTTTCCCCAGAACTCTTATGATCTCCGTGCGGAGCGCGCGCGCTCAAGCTTTGATGTGCGGCATCGCACGTCACTCAGCTACACGTGGGATCTTCCGTTCAGGGGCAACTGGCTCATGCGCGGCTGGCAGACGAACGGAGTGTGGACCTTCCAAACGGGTCGACCGTTTACCGTGGCGCTGCTGCCGGAGGATGACAACAGCAACACGGGCCGAACATCGCTCGGTTTCGGCGCCAACGACCGGCCGCACGTGGTGCGCGATCCGGAACTGGAGAATCCAACTCCGGGGCAGTGGTTTGACCGGAGTGCGTTCGCGCGCCCCGCGCGAGGTACGTTCGGCAACGCGGGACGCAACATCCTGACCGGGCCGGATCTGCAGACGGTGAATGCATCCGTGGTGAAGAACACGCCCGTGAATGAGCGCATGACGGTGCAGTTCCGGGCGGAAGCCTTTAACCTGCTGAACCGCGCCAATTACGATCTGCCGGACAACTACTATGGGTCCCCAAGTTTTGGGGCCGTGTTGTCGGCAGGCCAGCCGCGTCGCCTTCAGCTCGCTGTGAAGCTACTGTTTTGATCTTCGGATCAGGCGTGTTCCGCTGACGATCCAGCCTTCGGCCTCGAGGCGAAGACGTTGTTCGAGGCCGTTCTCGCCCGTCAGGCGAATGCTAGGCCCGGCGCCCACGACCCGGTGCCACGGCATGTCAGGTCCGCTGTTCTGCAAAGCCCAGACGACCTGACGAGCACATCCGGGGTGGCCGGCAGCTTCGGCAACTTCACCATAAGTCATAATGCGGCCCCGGCGGATGCGTCTGATGACGTTGCGGAAATCGTCGAGCCTCACAGCAGCCGCCGAGCGCCTGTGGCGACGCGGAAAGATACCAGGGCTGCTACCGTAAACAGCCCGAAGATGATGGCCGCGTACGGAGCGAACCAGAGGTCGAAGTTCAGAGTTGCCGGTGCGGCGTAGGTAAGGTCCACCACCCAGAGCGCCGCAAGGATCCCCATGAGCCCGACTCGCAAGCTGACGGCGAACAGCAGCAGGAGAGCTCCGGTGAAGAACACGACGTTGAGCCAGACGTTGACGCCCGCGAAGTAATTCTGAGAGGCCAGCAGAACGCTCGCCACGACTACCGCCGCCCAGTCCCTGCGGACCACGAGCCGGCAGAGGAAGAACAGCAGAAAGAACACGGAGGCCTGAAGCAGCGCCTCGGTGGTCTCGTTGGGCAATAGCGCGAGTGTCTGTCGCAGACCGCGCAGGGCTTCTGTCGAGTTGGTGGTGATCCAGTAAGGAGCTCCGAGCCGCTGCTGCAAAAGGGAGCATCCGGTCCACATGATTTGCACGGTGACGCCCGCAAGCAGGCCTATGAGCAGGTCCCGTCCAACGAGCGGGTCGCGCCAGCGGCCACTCGTCACACGCGTCCACGAGACCAGCGCATGCGGCAGCCGCCTGCGCACCAACGGTTCGACCGCCATGTAACCAAGCCAGACCAGCGCTGCCTTCAGCAGCCCCGTTGCGACTGCGAGGGCAAGCAGGTTGAGCTCGACCGCGTTCAGCGTGTGATCGGCGCCGAGCAGCACTCCCGCCAGATGCAGCGCGAGCATCGCGGCGGCAATGCGGAGTGCGGCTTTGCGGTCGCCCTTTCCCGAAAGCACATGGATGCGTGCCATCGCCGCCGCGCCGAGGACGGCAGCAATGATCAGCACGTTCGAGATCGTCTGGTTGATGACGTCGGACGCGGAGCGCGGGGAAGGCCTCCCGGTATCCGCCTCTATCCACGGAGCAATCACGCGGAAGGAGACCACCTTTCCCGCCAGCTCAGCCGCTTCTATGCGCAACGGTACGTTCGCCAAGGGCGTATCTCCCGTCCAGGCGACACGCCGCGCAAATCCTACAGGCGGCAGCCATTCGGGTTGAGCCTCGGTCAGCTGTGCAGGATCGTACCCGGCTTGTGCGAGAAACGACCTCCAGTCGAACGCAGCGTCAGCGGATGCGACCTTGTCCGGCGGCCGAATGGTGGCATTAATCAGCCGGCCCCTCGGGTCTACGGTAAGCGACGACATTCCCGGCCGAACAACCGGCGGGTTCGTCGCGTTCACTGCTCCAACCGTGACGCCGGAGTACATCGGATCGGTGTTCACAAGCGGCTCGGGGTTCTCCCGATACCAGAACGCGGCAGCCGGGTATCGAACGTTCGCGTGCTTCTGCCGGTGAGCGAGATACTGACGATGGAAAAAGAATCCGGACGCGGTATCGACGGGCCGGTCGGCATAACCCATGGCCGTCATCAGCTCGCGTGCGCGATGCTGCAGGACTGCGGGAGGCAACTCCAGGTCAGCGTGGTTCAGCATGCTGCCCGCTGTACGCATGTACCAGAGCATGCCAAGCCCAGCAAGAGTTCCGGTCAGCAACAGAACAGCGGTGCGCATCCGCAATCCGGTCTGCTCGCCTGCGGCAGCGACCATCGCGGGCGACGGGGTCTCGCCTGCCGCCAGTGCTGCCGCAAGTGGATCGCCTCCGGGCAGCATCGCGGATACCGCAACCGCGGAGGAGGGCCGCGCTGCGGGATCCGCTTCCAGACAGCGCGCGATGGCTGCGTCCACTGCATCATCGATTCCATCAACGACAGTCGACGGCGGCTCCGGTACTTCGCCCGGCACATTGACGGCACGCTTACCCGTAAATAGCTCATAGAGCACCAGCCCGAGAGCGTAGATATCGCTGCGAACCGTGACCTCACGACCCGCAAGTTGCTCGGGCGCCATGTAGGCGGGCGTGCCGGCGCGAATCTCTTCAGCGGCTGCCAAACCAAAATCCGCGATGCGCGCGACACCACGGCCATCGATCAAGATGTTGCCCGGCTTCAGGTCGCGATGGAGGATGGAGCGGTCGTGTGCGGCAGCAAGGCCCGCACAGATCTGGCGTGCGATGTCGATCGCTTTATCGTGCGGCAGGCGCCCGATGCGGCGGAGTAGTGAAGCGAGATCCTCGCCATCGACATACTCCATGCTGAGGTACGTCTGCCCTGCGACTTCGCCAATGTCGTATACGCGGCAGACATTGGGATGAGAGATGCTGCGCGCGAGTCGCACCTCGCCTCGGAAGCGCTCAATCGCGTCCTGCGATGGGGCGGGCGGCAGAAACTTCAACGCTACAGGCTGGCCGAGCTTAAGGTCGGTTGCACGGTAGACCTCACCCATGCCGCCTGCACCCAGGAGGCTGATGATCCGATAGCGTTCGGCGAGAATCTCGCCTGGGAGGAACCGGCTGTCGTCGGCTGTAGATGAGGAAACGGAAGTGGCGGACTTCCGAGCCGCTACCGTGCGTGTCTCGTCCGCCATGGAAGTTCAGTTTACATTAGCCGCACCAGCGCGGCCGGCCAGCCTGCTGCGTAAGCCGCGCACAACTTTGAACGATCAGGAGCCCTGTACCGGCCGCAGCGCCTGATCGAAGTCGGCCATAAGGTCCTCGATATCTTCGATGCCGACCGAAACTCGAACGAGATTGTCACGGATGCCCATGCGCTCGCGCTGCTTAGGCGAGATGTCGCGATGCGACGCCATTGCGGGGTACAGCAGGAGCGTATGAACGTCGCCCAGCGACGTT
>DASQEG010000636.1:0-3414 GCA_035633775.1 Bryobacteraceae bacterium | reverse complement strand
TAAGAGTTCGAATAAGCCAGGTGGTTGAGACGACGCAACGAACGGAGACTCGCGAAACGCATTCGTTGTTTGAAGCCGGGAATCTGGTCTGTTCCCCACCTCTCCGGGAAGCAACGCACGACTCTGTAGGACTAGGTCTATTGCTCCGGAGCATGGCGCTCTATGGGAGTGCAGGGTGGTACACGCGCGCGCAGGCTGCGCGGGTTCTCGCGACCGTGGATGCGAACGGCGTAGTTCGGGACTTGTTGCGGCTCTTCTTCGGCCGCATGGGCCGGACAATGACAGGTGTTCCAGCCACTTCGCATCGTTACTAGCCCTCGAAACTCTGATACCGCTCGGCGAGGTGATCGTTGTCGTTGCGGTGGACTGCAGCGCAACCACTCGGGCAGTTCGACGCCGAAAGAGTTCGTGATCCTTGCGTCCGGTTATCAGGCAGGGTCGCCCAACGATACGGTGCTGTCACTTGCTGCCGCGAGTTTGTTTGAAGCAGCAAGTAGATAACGGGAACGAAGCCCGTCATCAGGCAAGTTCTCCGACATTCTGAATATCAAAGACTTCGCCTGTTGAAACAGCTTTGGGTCTGGGTCGAGTTCGAGCAAAGCGACCAGACATTCCAGCAGGACTGCCGGATCCTGCAGGCGCCCCGCTGAGGAAACGGCAGTTCGCGCGTCTAACAAAGCCTGACCGGAGCCAAGCTGTGCAAGGGCGCGGGAGCGCGTTGCGCGGCCCAGCGCCTGGTACTTCAACCGGCCGTGTGAATCGCTGCGGTGCACTACCTCAGAAGCCGCGTCTCTCGCGTCCTTCCACTCACCATGCGCGAGTGCAAGTTCCGCGCGAGCCTGTGACAAACGCATCTGCCACTTCCAGCCATGCCATCCGCTTGCCTTGTGAACTGCCGGTGTCAATTCGTCGAGTAAAGAACCTGCGGACGACAGATCCCCGGAACGCGCGCTGATCAGAAGCAGGTCAATGCCTGCACTGACAAACGGCGGTTCGAAGTCGATCTGGCTGGCAAGTTCCCGGGCTTGCAAAGCGCGACGCCTGGCAGTCTGAAAGTCCCCCAAACTAAACAGCGGAGCAACCGACATGCATATGGCTCGAGCCAGTAGCGGAAGGGCTCCGCAGCGCCGGCCGAGAGTGCAGGCTTCGTCGAACAATTCCAAGGCCTCAGAGTACTGCCCCGCACCCGATAGCGCCAGCCCCGAATGCTGAAGGGAGTACAGCAGAAACGCAGGGTCGCGAGTCTCACGTGCGTATGTCACGGTCTCCGCCCCTTGCTCGACGGCTCGCGCCGTAAGACCAGCCCAATACAGCGTTAGAGGCATTCTGGCGCGCGCAAATGACTGAATCGCATCACTTCGCGAAATGGCACGGCGATCCGTCTCAACTGCGCGCGTGACATCGCCGTCGGCTGCCTGTGCGCTTGCGATCCAAGCCAGGGCATTGGCGGCCAGATCGTCTCGATTAAGCAAGTCGGCGAGACTTTGCGCCCGACCGGCGTAGTCACGAACCGCACCTACGTCCATCAGCCAGAATGCGCACTCCGCAAGGCTGATGTACAGTTCACAACGTGTCGTCTCTGTGTCTGAGCGCGATTCCAGCACACTGAGCGCTTGCACGAATTCCTGGCGCGCCGACATCCACTGCCCCGCCTGCAGGAAACTCCGTCCACGCTCTGTCAGGAGATGTACCCGCTGATCAGGGCTCGCGAATGGAGAATGCGACTGGACGTGCTCTAGAGCGCGCAGAGCCATGCCGTAATGACGTGCAGCCTCTTCGAGCGCCATCTGACCGGCCGCATCTTCTGCCGCCCGAATCGCATACCGGATTGCCTTGTCTGCGTCTCTGAAGGCAGCCGCACGTCCAAAATGGAAAGCCAGATCCGCCGCGGCCGGTTCTTCTCCTGAGAGCCGTTCGAGCACCTCTCCCACTTTATGGTGCAGGCGCACGCGTCGAGCCTCTGTCTGATTGCTGTAAAACGCTTGCCGGACGATTCCATGGGTGAACACAAACCGTCCCGGCTGGCTCGGTACTTCGTGGATAATTCGTGCTTTAACGGCATTATCGATGCAATGAAATAGCTCGTCCTCGGATAGATTGACCAGCGCTTCAAGCACGGTCAGGCCGAACTTTCGCCCGACGACCGCGGCCAGCGTGAGAAGGCGACTACACTCCGGACCAAGTTTGGACGCGCGGATTGCGATGAGTTCACGCAGGCTTTCCGGAACCCCCAGGTCCTCAATACTTGCGGTCGCGCTCAAATGCTTAAGCCGGACCACTCCGTCGGTCTCGACGAGGTGCCGCAGTATTTCGGTTACGTAGAGTGGGTTTCCGCCCGTGCTCTCCCTTACCGCCCTCGCCGACGTTGTCGAGGCGTTGATGCCGGTGAAGGTATTTACCAGAGACCCAACGTGTTCTTCGTCCAGTCCGCGGAGGACCACGCGCGTGGCGGACGGCTCGCGACGGACACTCGCCCACAGTTCGCGGGTGGAATGTTCGTCGGGCAATTCGGTATCCGACATCGTGATGAGGATGAAGAGAGCGCAGTCCTTCATCGAGCGAACCAAATGCCGCAGGAGTAGCACTGTCCCGGGTTCACTCCAGTGCATGTCTTCGAGGACCAAAAGAACAGGCCGGTTCCCCGCAACGGCATGCAGCAGATCCTTGAAGGCGTCGAACATACGGTATCGCCGTTCCACGGGTCCGGCTGGGAGGGTTTCCGGTTCGGAGCCCAAGTATCGTGCCACTGCCGGGGTAAGTTGCTTTAGTTCATCGCTTCCTTCGATCGAAGCCAGCTGCTCCTGAAGCACTGCGGGCGGGAAGGATTCGACCAGCAACCTGAGTATCTCCGCGAAGGGTCCGTACGGAACCGGTCGTTCCTGCTCACACCGCCCAAGGAGTACAAGAGCCTCACGAGATAATGATTGTGCAAAGACGGCTGCAAGGCTGGTTTTACCGACACCAGGTTCACCGCTCAGTATGGCGAACTGCTGTGCGCCGTTGAGAGTTGCTTTCCAACTGGCGCGCAAAGCGCTGAGTTCGGCTTCACGGCCAACGATCCGCACGCCGAAGGTCGCCTGAATAAACGGGCGCGGGCACGGTGCGTGTTCGACACCATCGTGCCCAGCGCCGAGCGGCTGAACGGCCGTTCCGGAAGCCGCTCCCGATGGCGAAAGCGCCTGCACGGGAGCGACCAGCCGGTACCCGCGCCGGGGAATCGTCTCAAGAATCTGCGAATCTGACGCATGGTCCTCCAGCGCTTGCCGCAGCTTGCGGACACATTGGTTCAGGCTGTCAGCGCAGTGATGGTAACGACTTGATCCCCACAGTCGTTCGATAATCTGCTCGCGCGTCAGCAGGATGTTCGGCTGCTCGAGAAGCAGACAAAGAAGTTGAAGAGGCTTGTCCTGTAAA
>DASQEG010000635.1:0-6419 GCA_035633775.1 Bryobacteraceae bacterium | reverse complement strand
ACCGCGTGGTTCAAAACTGATGCCAGATCCGGCCACAAGGTCCCGAAGCGTGCCGCTTGCTAGTATCTGCCCCCAGCAGGCGCGTGCAAGAACCCTGCTCGCAACTACGACGGCGGATCCACTAATCGGTGCACCCGAGCGGCCGATGAGCAACTCGCCTGTGTGCAGCCCCGTTCGTGTGCGCAGCTGCCAGCTGGATGCCGCATGGTGCAGCGAACGTGCGCATTGTAAAGCGCGCACCGGACCCTGGAACGCTGCGGTGAAACGCGGCCATGCCTGGTGTAACGCGCTTGCCCCGTATCGCTCCAGTTCCGCGCAAAGCGCTTCTTCAACCCGCACGTCCGCGGCACCTTCGAACTCACAGGCCAGCGCCGTCCCAAGGACGCCGGACTGCTGCGCGGCGCCTGGAAGGCCGTGGAGAAAACTTTCGATGTGCTCCAGAATAGCGTCCTGGTCGCCTACGAAAGGAAGGTGGTCTTCACCTGGAAGCTCTACAAGCTGTGCGCCCGGGATCCTGGCCGCGATGTAGCGCGCTTCTTCAACGCGGATACACCGATCGCCCGTGCGATGCAGAACAAGCGTCGGCACCCGCACCAGCGGCAGGATGTCCCGGATGTCAGTTTCCGTATTCATGGCGGTCAATGCCAGCGCTGCTCCTGGACTTGCGCCCATTCGCAGATAAGCGGCCCACCACTTCCGAAAATGAGGGTCATTCGCGACCGATGGAGCTCGCTCTTCGATGCCCACAGGCCCGCCCCAGTCACGCCGGATCGCATCGAAAAGCTTCTGCCGCTGCTCTGGCGTGGGCGCCCATGGGTAATCCGCTGCCCATAATCGTCGCGCGTACGACGCCGTCATGATCAGACCGGACGCGCGTCGCGGGTACGTTGCCGCAAACACCGCCGACATGCACCCGCCTTCGGATACTCCACAAATCACGGCTCGTTCTGAGCCGATCGAGTCCATTACGGCGTGCAGGTCTTCCATGCGCTGCTCAATCGTCGGCAACTGATCGAGCGGCACACGATCGGACATGCCGGTACCGCGCTTGTCGATCAGCACTACGCGGCAAAAGGAGCTGAGGCGCTCAAGAAATCGGGCGAAACGTGGTTCGGTCCAGAAGTATTCAAGGTGGGAAACCCAACCCATCACGAACACTAAATCCACCGAACCGTGGCCAACCACCTGATAGGCGATGTTGACGCCGCCATTATCGACGTATCGTGTCTCCGGCAGGGGCGACGCGACCGTCGGCAGATCAGCGCTCATCAATGAGGGTTGCGGCGGCGACTCCACCGTCACGCGTGCACAGAATCGATATCCCCGACGATGACGCGTTTCGATGTAAGCCGGAGCCTGCGCAGTGTCACCGAGGGCTTTTCGTATCTCAAGAATCTGAACAGAAAGCGCATGGTCGGCGACGAAAACATCGGGCCACAGCGCCTGAAACAGCTGGTCACGCGTGACGATCTCGCCCGCATGCTCGGCGAGATAGACCAGAACATCCATGGACTTCGGGGGAAGGGGCACGGCTTGGTCGCCGCGCCAGAGTTCCCGCGAGGCGAGATCGATGCGGAAGGGTCCAAACCGCAGCGATCTCGCCATCTCAGGATGTTAGCGTAGCCTCAATCCAGAAGCTTCATGTACGCGACCATGTCTGCCTGGTCCTGCGCCGTCAGGATGACGGGATTGCGCGGATCGAATATCGCGAACAGCCGCGCGTAGTGAGCTGCCACGTCCTCCAGCGTTCGCGCCGAGTTGTCGTGGAAATAGGGCGCAGTCCGGCGTATTCCGCGCAGCGGCGTGATCTTGAATGCATTGGCGTCCTGCACGCGGCCTGTGATGAGCGCACGCCCCGGATCAGGACTCATGATGGTGGTCTCCGAGCCGTCTGCGTTTCGGAACACGAACGGACGGACAGGGTTCCTCGCCTGGTTGAACTCCGAAACGTTGACTGACACCATTCGCAATCCAGGGACAGGGAAAAACTGGTTCGGCTGGTTAAGCAGGGGCCCACTGTGGCACACGGAACACGAGCCAACTTTGAGATCCTTCGGGTCGACGCGATCTTCGAAGAACCTGCGGCCGCGCTTCTCTGAATCGGTGACTCCTACCGGAAGCTGCGGACCAGGGCCCCCTCGCGCGAACTCCCTGAGAGCCGGCGAGCTAAAGAACCGATCGCTGACCTGGAACCGCGCAATTGCTTCGAGATCGGCCGTTGATACTGGACCCGGCGCCTGCGCATGGCCGCGGATCGCGTTCAATGCCTGGCTCTGCAGGTTCGGTTCGCGACCGTCCTGCATAAGTACGGTATCGAGGGCGGGTGTATTCAATGTGCTCGGAATACCTCGGCGTACCTTGACCGTCCGGGCGGAGACGTCGTCCGCAAGCCGGACGTTTGATGGCAGAGGAATCTCCACCACCACAGTCGCTTCGGTCAACATGCGCTGAACACCTTGCCCCTGACCATCGTCGGTCCCGTCGTGTCGAAACAATGGATCCAGCCGGTTCATGGCAAAGCGCCGCTGAGCGTCGATGGGCGACACGGTGCCCGTCTCAGGGCTGTGACACGTCTGGCAAGCGCGGCCGTTTCCACCGAAAGTTTCCTGTTCAAAAAGAAAGCGGCCGTCGCGAACGGGCGCCTCCGCAAAGGCGGCCACGATCAAGGTGATGGACAGACACACCGCGGGTATAGATTTCCTGAATGGCATATAAGGCTAGCTCCTGTTGAGGTTTTAGGGATCTTTTACGGTCTGAGTTCAACGCGTGCTGTCGCGTCTGCCGCAATCGCTTCGGGGGCGTAAAGCATCGGTCTTGACTCGACCCTGCGCCACGGATCGATCAGGTCGTCGTAATGCGGATCAGATTCCACTCCTGACTGCCCGGGCGCAGCCATCCAGCGTGAATTGCTGAAATCGCTCAGATCGATGATCTGTCTGTAAACCGCGAGATGCCTCTGGTCGTATTCCCTCCAGCGCGGATTGGATGCCACGTTCACCGTGTGCTTGTCCCCTCCACTCGACGCTGTGCGATTGAACCGTGGAGCGAGCAGCGGGTCCGCATCGAAAGGCTGATGAAAAAAGACGATGCGATGCGCCTTACCCCACTGCCACGCGCCGACTTCGTCAGTTCCCTGCGCGGCAGCCATGCGTCGAAGCGATTGGCTGAAGGCGCGCGAGATGGTGGCTGCGCAGTTCTCACGAGTTGGCGTCGTGACGTCATCACACCAGGCGGACTCAGTCCGCACAGCCGAGGACGTCGCGATACTCACCATGTGCATCTGATCTGACCAGGACCGCCACAGCGCATCTCCCAACTCGTCCGCAAACATAGTTTCGGCTAACTGGATATACCAGGCTTCGAACACGGCCGCTGCAGCACTCTCCGGCGTAACGCGATAATCCCAGCGGCGGAGCAGTTCCAGTGCCCGGCTTTCCATGTTGTTGGCCGGCGCTATGGACTGCAGCAAAGGGACAAGTTCACGCGCATGTACGGCAACGACATCCGCCTGGACCGCCTCAAGGTCGGCCACGCTGAAGCGACCGGCGCCCTGCAACAGTTCCTGAACACGCGTGGCGCGATACGGGGCTGCATAACTGCTGCTCAGCGGCCACCGATAGCTGTCAGGTGCGATCTTATTGTTCGAAGTCGCAAGGTAGCCGGCTTGCGGATTGCGCGAGTTCGGCAGGTCATGGAGCGGAATATAACCCTTCCACTCGAAAGCGGACGTCCATCCCGGCACAGGCCTGGTGCCATCTCCAGCGGCCCGTCGCGGGATCGCGCCTATGAGGTGATACGCGATATTGCCTTGCGTGTCCGCATACACCATGTTCTGCGGGTGAGCTTTGAATCGCCGGAACGCGTGAATGAACTGCGCGAAAGTGGCAGCCTTGTTGCCTTCGAGATTCGCTGCCATGCCGATATCATCGTCAGCATCGAGTGCCGCCCAGCGAAGGGCAAGCGCTGGGCCGCTCGGCTGCACCAGATCCGAGATGAGCGGGCCATGGCGCGTGGAACGCACGCGCAGCAACACATCGTCACCGCCCTTCACCTTAATGACGTCGCTCCGGATCCGCAGCCGTTCAAGCGTGCTCTCATACTCGACCTGGCCATCCTCACGCAGGCGTTCGATGTAGAGATCCTGCACATCGACATTTGCATTGGTCCAACCCCAGGCGAGCCGTCCATTGTGCCCCATCAGGATTCCAGGCATTCCGACCGCCGTAGTCCCAATTGCGTCCAAAGCTCCGCCCGTTACATGAGCTCGATAGAACATGGCGGGTATCTGCGCAGGAAGGTGCGGATCGGCCGCCAGCATGGGCTTGCCGGTGGTTGTTCGTCCACCCGAGAGCACCTGGTTGTTGCTGCCGATTCCCTGCCCGCCGAAACCGGCCGCCTGCGCGACCTCCCTATGAAATGCCGCAAGTTGAGTAAGCACGTCATCGGCGAGATGCGGGGTCGTAGGCAACTTCCGGCGGAAGGCGAGTGCCTGGCCGGCGCCAGGCACAATGACCGGACCGTCGCTGGTATAAGCCGGCATCAGTTCGGCCGTCCGATTCACGCCTACTTTTTGCTCCAGTTGCGCCCGCAGCACTTCCTGATCCCAGTTGGTGTCCACGGCCCAGGCGAGCACCTTCGCAATCGCCATCACGTCCTCGGCTCGCCATCGTTCCGGTTCAAAGTTGAGCAGCACGAACTCAGGCGGCAGGCCGTTCCGCCGCTGGTGGTCGGTTGCGGCGTTCAGTCCGGCCGCATAGGCAAGGATGAATCGGCGATGCTTCGGGTGGTAGCGAGCCCAGGTCGCCTCGGCCGACTCTCTAACGCCCAGGGTGCGGAACAGCATGTCAGCCTTCAAAGCATTCGGACCGATCACCTCGGCAAGGCGTCCGGCTCCGACACGGCGAAGATACTCCAGCTGCCAAAGCCGGTCCTGCGCATGCACAAAGCCCAAGCCGAATATGGCATCTGGCTCATTTCCGGCTCGGATGTGCGGCACTCCGCCACGATCCCGCGCGATCTCGATCCTGGCGCGGAGACCGGCCACGTTCTCGATCACAGCCGGAAGGCCGGATGCCGCTCGGGCGTGCGTGGCGGCCATCGCAATAAGGCCGGCCGCGAGACACTTCAACAGCATTGATTGCTCTCCTCTTTGCAGTGCACGAAACGACGATTCGTTCGGCTTCTGCAGAAAGAAGCGCGGGGATACCTGGCCGGCGGATCGGCGCCGAGGAGACGAAAGGGCTACGTAACGGGCACTCGGGCGATCAATGCCCGAAAGCGTGGCTCGTTGTGAAGTTCGCGAAAACGTGCTTCTACCCGGGCGAACGGGAAATGCACCTGATGCGTTCTCCACGCCTGCTCCAGCCAGTTGAGGGCGACGTCGTTACGTCGCAGCCCGGCGTACACGACCGCTACCTGGAATGCGCAGTTCCGGACGTTTGCATTGATCTTCTCCAGCCGAAGTGCGACCGCTTCTGCGCGTTGAGCCTGCCCCATCCGGGCCAGCAGGTATCCATAAGCGGGCAAAGCCCTTCGGTCCGTCGGGTCAACTGCCAGCACGTGCTCGTAGTGCTGCATTGCAGCTTGCACGTTTCCTTTCTGCTCCTGCGCGTGCCCCAGCCAGACCTCGGCCCGGACGTAGCTCCGGTTCAAGGCCAGAGCTGCGTTCGCCGCTGCGATGGCCGCGTCGGGGTGACCAAGATCCAGATGAATTTCCGCTTCCTTCGACGCCAGCGCGGGTAGACCCGGATTCAGAGCTCGTGATTTGCGGATCAGGTCGGCGGCTTGCTGCACCCGTCCTGTTTCACGGAGCAGATCGGCGTATTCCACGGCCGCGTATATGTTCCTCGGGTCTAATTCCAGTGCTCGACGGTATTCCCGTTCTGCGGCCGGGAAGTCCCACCGGATCATGTACAGAACTAACGCCAGCATGTGATGCCCCTCGGCGTAACGATCGTCCAGGACTACTGCGCGCCGGGCAGCGGCCTCGGCACGACGGCCATCCTCGGCGGGGTCGCGGCCCGAGTACGGGAAAGCGTAGTCGTACGCTTCTGCCAGCTTTGCCCAGGCGCGAGCAGAACCAGGGTCTGCCGCAACAGAGAACTCAAGCCGCTCGATGGCGCGCGTTACCGTTGCCGGCGCGCCGCGCACCAGGTCTGCGGTGTGCGGATCCTGGTCCAGCAGAGCGACTCCTTCCTGATATGCCACCAGGGCGGCGCTTTGCGACGCAGGAGCTTCCCGGAACGCGTTCGCCGCAGGCTGCAGACAAAGGAACACAAGGGCGGCCGATGCAATGCTCACCCAGGCCAGTTGCTGCTTCCTGTCTCCGAGTTCCAACGTGGGGGTGTTCGACGGAGGCGCAGAGGGGGCGGGCACAAACGCGGGCTCGTCGTTGGGCTCTACTGCAGTCACACGTTCGA
>DASQEG010000634.1:0-3475 GCA_035633775.1 Bryobacteraceae bacterium | reverse complement strand
TCATCACCCTGCCTACTTGATCACGAACGGCCAGTAGTTGACGAGCTTGTAGCCGAAACGCGCAACGGCCAGCCAAACCGTCCCGCCAATCAGGACTCCGGTGGTACCTGCGATCAGAAGCACTACGCCCCACGGAAACTTCTTCTCCTCGCGGCTGAGTTCCAGCAGGTACGCGGCGAACACTCCGATGAAGAACAGCAGCACCATCGGAACGGAGAAGATCATCAGGTTGAACACGTCCGGGGTGGGCGTGATCACGGCAGCAAGAATGACGATGCCGAGGACGGCATAACGGGAGTTCGCGATCAGGAACCTTGCCGACGTGATACGCAGCAGCGCAAGGAAAAAGATCAGGACCGGCAGCTCGAACACAAGCGAGATGCCGAGCATCACGTTAACGAAGATGTCGAAGTACTCCGAGATGGTGACCATCGGACGCACCCCGACGTCGCGTCCAATGCCGAGCAGGAACGTGAGACCGAAGCGGAACGCGATGAAGTAAGCGAACATCCCGCCCAGCAGGAACAGCCCCGCGGAGTACAGGATGAACGGAACCGCGAGTCTTCGTTCACGCTTGTACAGGCCAGGAGCGACAAAGGCCCACACCTGGTACAGCAGCCATGGCGATGCGAGAAACACAGCTGTCAGCAGGGGCAGCTTCATCCAGATGATGGAGAAGCCCTCCATCGGCGAGGTATAAACAAGCCCCGCATCCGTGTAGCCGAGCGAGCGCAGGGCGGACGTCGCGGGCTCCTGAACGATTCTCCACAACGGCTCACTGAAAGTCAGGCTGAGCAGGAAGGCGACGCCGAGGCCCGATACAGCTTTGAGGATCCGGCTGCGCAGCTCCTCGAGGTGCTCGAGAAACGACATGCGGAGCATGCCGTCGTCGTCATCATCCTCCTCATCGTCGCCGGTCGACGCGGGAGGTGTCGGCGGCGCAGGGGGCGCACTGGAAACAGGTACGGTTAAGGCTGGCGGAGGCCCAGCGGTCGCGCCCGCATGGGGATCGGAATCCGGATAAGCGTACGGGTCGGCCGGTTCCGGCGAGCCGGGGTGTGTTGCGGGCGTTGTCTGCGGATCGTCAGGCATCGGTAATCACGACAGCGGCGTGCCGAACACACTCCGGCACACCCGCTGCCGCCTCAGTTTGTGTTTGCGTTACGACTTGACCGGCTGATCTTCCGTTCTGCCGCCCGGATGGTCGGAGGCAGGAGCCGGTTCGCTGTTGCTGGCGTCCACGGCTTTAGGCTGTTCAGCTTCGGTCGTTCCGGCGCCCTGAGTTGCGGAAGCGCCTTCGGTGGATGAGTTTTGCGCGGAGTAGTCGTACGAGTCCGAACCATAGGCACCGGAATCGTAGTACGAATCGTAGTTGTAGTCGTAGTTGCCGTTATGGCTGGCCGTCTGAGTGTCTGAACTCAGATCCCTGGCAACGTCCTTCAACTCGGTTTCCCGCTCAATCGCGTTCATCTCGCGGTCGAACGTGGCTTTCAGCTCGCTCGAGGCGCGACGAAACTCCGTCATCGCCTTACCGATGGTACGGCCCAGCTCCGGGAGCTTCTTAGGGCCAAAAATCAGCAGCGCGAAGACGAAGATGAAGATGGTCTCTTGTATTCCTAAAGGGCCCAACTCTCCGCCTCCTCGTACATCAATACAGTTCTCATGATATCAGTTGGCCGAAGTTAGGCGTCGAAGACCGCTCCCTGCCTGAGCTTTTTGCCTCGTCGGATCCGCGTATCTCATACGTGCCGGAACTTGTACGGCAATTCACTCGTGAGTAAGGGAGTATTTTTGGTGAAAAATTCGATTCACCTCGTTGCAGTGTCACTGATGGCGGCTATGGCCGCCTACGCGCAGCCGACAGCCAGCGCGGTTATGAATAACGCAAGCTACACGCGCGCGGGTTTGCCCAATGCGGGCATCGCGCAGGGGTCGATGGTAGCGATCTTCGGCACCGGCCTCGCCAGCGGAAACATGACGGCGACGTCATTTCCTCTGCAGACGAATATGGGAGGTACCTCGGTCAGGGTGACCGTGGGCGGCACCAGCGTCGATGCCCTCATGGTCTACACGACCCCTAACCAGATCGGGGCCATCATCCCGTCGAATACGCCGGTCGGACAGGCGTCTGCGATCATAACGCTCAACGGACAGGCCAGCCGTCCCGTGAACTTCGAAGTTGTTCCTTCTTCTTTCGGCATTTTTACCGTCAATCAGCGTGGCAGCGGTCCGGGTATTGTACAGAACGTTATCTCTGAAGCTGACCGGCCGATCAACGCACTGACTGCACCCGCACGCCCGGGCCAGACAATGGTCCTCTGGGGAACCGGGCTGGGCCCAACGACGCAGAACGAGGCAGCAGGAGCGGTACCCGGCGATCTGCCGGTAAGTCTGGAGGTTTGGGTTGGCGGGCGCCGCGCGACCGTAACCTACAAGGGTCGCAGCGGATGCTGCGCCGGCATCGATCAGATCGCATTCACAGTACCCGAGGGTGTCGAGGGCTGCTATGTCCCGGTGATCGTAAAGACGGGCAACGTTGTCAGCAACTTCGCCACGATGTCGGTAGCACGCAGCGGAAACGCCTGCTCCGATCCGAACGGGTACGGAACGGCCGAGCTTGAAACCGCAATGCGCAACGGCAATGCTCGCATCGGCAGCATCAACCTGTCACGCACGACGAGCAATCTCAGTGCGGGCGGCATGTCGGTGAGTTCGCGCACGGACTCCGGGTTCGGTTCGTTTGACCGCTTCACGTTCCAGCAACTCACGGGTTCGCAGGGCGCGTCAGCGCAGAGCTTCATGGTGTCGCTTGGCGCCTGCTCGGTAATGACATTCGAAATGCGCGATGTCCCAGGCGACGTGAATCCCGTGGTCGCCACCCCGCTCGATGCAGGCCCAGCAATCTCCGTCAATGGACCTAAGGGTCAAAAGCAGCTGACTAAGCAAGACGACCACTATTACGCTCAGCTGGGCGGCGGCACCAGCATCCCTGGCATGCCGAACATTCCCGGCATGCCCGCAGCGGAACCGGATTACCTGGATGCGGGCAATTACACCATCAGCGCCCCCGGGGGCAGCGGACCGAACAGCATCGGCAACTTCAGCGTTCAGTTCACCATGCCGCAATTTGTCACGTGGACAAATGAAAGCTCCATCAGCAACGTGAACCGCGCCAGCGATCTCCGGATCACATGGACCGGCGGAGCGCCCGACAGCTTCGTTCAGATGAGCGGTATGTCGATCAATCGAAATGTTGCTGCCATGTTCATCTGCACGGAACGGGCCTCGGCCCAGCAGTTCACAATTCCGTCGTATGTGCTCGCGGTTCTGCCGGCGAGTTCGCGGGACATGCCCGGGAATCTCACCGTGTCGGGCACTACTGCTCCGGTGCGGTTTACCGCCCGTGACCTCGACGCGGGTTACGTCACCGCAAGCTCGGCATCAACGAAGACCGTTACCTACCAGTAACCGAACC
>DASQEG010000633.1:0-2353 GCA_035633775.1 Bryobacteraceae bacterium | reverse complement strand
TATCACTATTTGGCTCCAGATCAGGAATGCTTGCTATAGCTTGCGCGGTTGTTTCGGGAACGGCTGTCGTCGTCAACAAAGTAGTACCCGTATAGTCGAGATTGTGCCTCTCGTAAATGCCACGGCGGCGTTCTGAGCGTGTTGAACGCGGAAAGCCACGAAGAGGTTACTGCGGCGCGACAGCCCGGCTTTTCGCTGGATAAGCTGCAGCTGCAGTTTGCACCAGGAGCTATGGCCAGAGAAGGTCGCACACTCGATCGCTTATGGCGGCAAATGATCGAACTGAGTCCTGTTGTTGAATTGCACACTGGCGGGCAGCCCGTATCCGTTCCTTCTCGCAGTGTCGAGGAGTCCTATTCAGGCCGTTCGGCGCTCGTACCTGTGATGCAGCTTGCCTACTTCGGGGTCGAGATGATGCGGCCAGCATCCGGCGGCTGTACACTCCGTGGGTCCGGGGGGTCCTTCTCCCGTGCGGGGTCCGTGCGAGTCCGATGATAGTAGCCGATGAACGCCTGAAGATGCCGGCGCAGGCTGGCCTCGTTGAACACAGTAAGGTAATCAGGTATTCGCGACGGATGGTGCCACTGACTCGTTCGACATGGGCGCGCTGCCACGTTGAGCGTGGTGCCGACAGTACCTGTTTAATGCCCATCGCCTTCACCTGCTCGACGTAACCTCGGCGGAAGGTGCGGTCACGGTCGCGCAGCAGGAAGCGCGGCGCGCTGTCCCACGGAAAAGCTTCTCGAAGCTGCTGCGCGGCCCACTCGGCGGTGGGATGTGCAGTAACCGCGAAGTGAACGATGCGGCGACGCTCGTGTGCCAGCACCAGGAAGACGTAAAGGACCTGAAACCGGATTGTCGGGACGGTGAAGAAGTCTACGGACACAAGGAAGTTGACATGGTTCTCGAGGAAGGTCCGCAAAGTTTGAGACGGCGGTTCCGATTACGCACGAGATGCTTGCTCACGCTCGTCTCCCCGACGTTGATGCCGAGATTCAGAAGCTCGCCACGAATGCGCGGCGCGCCCCAGCCTGGATTCGCTTTGCTCTGCGGCGGATGAGATCGCGAACATCGAGTAGTATGCGCGGCCGCCCGGGCGGCTTGCCCCTCCGGATCTTGCACGTCCAAAAAAGGCGAAATGCCATGCGGTGCCAGGCGATCACGGTTTCCGGCTTCACGATAGCGGGCGCCGAGCGCCAATCTGGCCAAGCGCGCAACAGCCAAAACCACAGGAGTCGGTCAGGTGCGTGCAGCTGCCGGCGCTTCTTCGCAGACCGGTGAAGGACGCCGATCTGATGCCGGAGCGCAATGTTCTCCAGCTGCAGAGCGGCCCGTGTTTTCACGGCAGATAAGGCTCCAGCCGACAGGATCATCACCCACCCGGACATCACCCAACGAGTTTGCGGACAGGTGCAACTCTCCATCATCTCGATCACTTGGAATTTGCGAGAGGGACAGGTTATCCCTTCGCGAGGTGAGGCGCTCGGAGGTTCTGCACTGTGGAGTAATTCGACACGCGGGCGTGGCATCTGCGGTGTACGATCAGCAGAAGCGTTAAGTCAGCATGGCAGAGCGAGTGTGGCGTGAGCTCGCGTTTAGAGAGTTTCTTTTTGACTGGATGATGGAGCCGAGGATCCAAATGTTGTAGCCGTCTAATGAGAGTGCTGTGTCTATCCAGCGCTCAATTCGCGACGCACCCGTAAAGACGAGGAATACGTCGTGGCACCCGTTCGGACCATCACCGTGTCGTGTTGGAAAGATCGCTGGCAGCGTTGGAGTTGGCTGGCGAATCGGAGTGACGTTCTCTACAGATCCGTTGGGCGCGATCAGAGAGGCAGTCGCCGGAGGAGATTGGTCCATTCACTTGATTTCGAAAGCTGCCAGAGCAGCAACAGCTCTTCAATCGCTTGTGCGATGGACAGCCTATGGGGACTGAGGATCACGCCGGGCGATTCAGCGGTTGAGACGAATTCTGCGAAGTGCCGGGGCATACTCCGGACGTCGAGCGTAACAAGCACTCGACCGATGATGCCCCGAGAGCCTTCTCGGGAGCGTGTGCGCTAGCGGCGTCTGGTTCACAACGACTTCATCCGCCAATCGCTCCTGGTCGCGGAGGTACGCCTCGACAGATTCTTTGTTGGCGAGATAGAACGTAATCGCTCCGTAGACCTTTTCGAGGGATCCGATTTGTGGGAATGAGCGGAGGATGCTCTGGGGTGAGGCGCCGCTCTTAAACGGATAGAACAACGCTGTCTAGTACTACTGTGTTATCAACGACAATTTAGTGTAGAATTGTTTCGTGGGTACTGCTTCGACTTCGGATGCGCAGCAGAAGCGATTTTCGATGTACATG
>DASQEG010000632.1:0-5717 GCA_035633775.1 Bryobacteraceae bacterium | reverse complement strand
TAATGGCATGGGATTCGGGTACGGCTTCGATGTGGTGGAGCGGTACGGCGCCAAGGGCCTTGCCGGCGTAGGCGCCTTCGGCTGGGGCGGCGCTTATGGCACGACGTACCAGGTGGATCCGGAAAGCCGGCTAGTGCTCGTGTTCATGATGCAGCTGATGCCGAACGCTACGGATGTGCACGCGAAGTTTATGAACGCCGTTTACCAGGCCCTCGAGTAGCGGTCTCTGACCGTCAGCGCGTCGAGTAATCTCGCACGATTTCAGGCCCGTACATGTAACCGCGCCCATCCCTTTGGCACACGCCTCATGACGCAACTATGCGATGGCGGTGGCCATATCGCGGCATTGATTGTCCGCGGTCCGATCAGCGGTAGTCGGGGAAGCGGCGATGGCGGCGGTAGACGTCAAAATCGTCCCGTTCCCGGCGGCTCGCCTTTGACCATTCCTTGTCAGCTTTCCGTTGCTCCTTCAGGTACTCGCGCCACGCTTTGTCGCGCTCACGCTCGTGTTCGCGACGATCTTTCGCACGTTCGCGGACAGCTTCCCGGTAGTCCTTCGCCGATTCGCGTGCGGCTTCCCGGCGGTCTTTCTCGTACTCTTTCCAGTGCTTCTTGTCGTCGGCATTGAGAGCCGCTGGCAATGCCAGACACAGGGCGAGCATGGACGTGCTTCCAAGGGTCTTGAGCATCGGTGTACCCCAGCCGGTGAGATGGACACGCCGCTGTTGTGGTTTCGTCAGCGTCGTACTGCATAAGAGTCGAGCTTACGCATGGGGGTGATTGTCTTCCCCTTGATTACCGAGGGCACGCCGCCTATACTCGGTAATCGAGGGGTGGCATGAGCAAACCATCCGACCGTAGCGAGCCATAAACCATGCGCTGGCTGCTTCAACTAAAGCTGCGACTGCGATCGCTGGCACAGCGGAGTCGTATCGAGCAGGAGATCGACGAGGAGTTCCAATTCCACCTCGACCAGCGGATCGAGCACGAGATAGCTGCGGGTAGATCGCCGGACGAGGCCACCGCCATTGCGATCCGGTCGATGAACGGATTGCCGCAACGCAAAGAGGAGTGCCGCGACGCCCTGCGCATGAATTTCACGGAAGACTTGCTACGCGACTTCCGCTACACGATACGCAATCTCCAGAGAGATCCACGTTTTGCTGCACTCGCTGTGTTCATCATGGCGCTTGGCATTGGTGCCAACACGGCCGTGTTCAGCGCCGTCAACGCTGTGCTGCTGAAGCCGCTCCCCTATCGCGATCCCGGCCGCATCGTGGCTCTTACCGGTACGGATTCGGAGCAAGGTGGAATGCTGCGTCAAGTGTCGCGGCTCGACGTCGATGACTGGCGTGCGCAAAGCAGCTCTTTTGATGCAATGGCGTACTACGCCGGATTCGAGACGTCGGTGACGCCGAGCAAGACGGCCGAATACGCGCAGGCTGCGGCAGTAAGTGCGGACTTCTTTCGCGTATTCGGCGTAGAGCCGATTCTCGGCCACTTCGGCACCGAGAACGAGCTGATGATCAGCCACGCATACTGGCAGAGTCATTTTGGAGAAGACCGCAACGTGCTCGGAAAAGCGATTCGCATGCTGGGGCGCAGCTTCACGATCACGGGCGTGCTTGCTCCGGGCTTCGAGTTTCCGGGCAAGACCGAGGTCTGGCTGCCCCTCGGGCAGCGCACCAGAGAAACGCGAGAGGCAATGAACTACGTCGCCGTCGGACGCCTGAAGCCGGGTGTCTCCCTGGAACAGGCCCAGGCCGAAATGACTGGGATCACCCAGAGTCTGGCACGGGAGTATCCGGATTCGAACAAGGGCCGCGGCGTGTCGGTCACCCGCTTGCAGGATGAGATGGTTGGAGACGTTCGCTGGACGCTGTATCTGATATGGGGAGGTGTAGGGCTCGTCCTGCTGATCGCGTGCGCCAACACCGCGACACTACAACTCGGCAAAGCGACGGCGCGAACTCGTGAGGTTGCTGTTCGCGCGGCCCTCGGCGCCAGCCGCCAGCGAATCGCGAGACAACTGATTACCGAAAGCGCAACGCTGGCGCTGCTGGCGGGCGCCGCAGGACTCGCATTCGCGTATTGGGGCATTGCAGTCCTAAGAACGATCGCTCCTGCCAATCTGCCCCAACTTGCCGAAGCCGAAATCGACCTGCAGGTGCTCGCGTTCACGCTCAGCATCTCGCTGATGACGAGCCTGTTGTTCGGACTTGTGCCTGCGCTCTACGCGCGCAGGGTGGAGCTCAACGAGGCGTTGCGGCAGGGCGGGAGCCGATCCGTCATCGGAGGCGGTGTCGCGGGGGTGCGCGGGGCTCTGGTGGTCGCCGAAATCTCTCTGGCTACGATGCTCCTGGCCGGGGCAGGCCTGCTGATCAAAAGTTACTCGGCATTGCAGAACGTCGCTCTTGGATACAGCCCGGAAAACGTGCTGGTGATCAAAACTACCGTGCCGCTCACACCGGAGGGCACGCCCGCGCGATTCTTCCAGGACCTGCTGCCGCAAATCGCGGCGATTCCCGGAGTACGCGCTGCCGGGGCGACGATGGCGCCGCCGGGCAACCTGAGCTCAGGCTCGTATGGAGCGTACTTCATCGATCACATGGGTAAGGATCGGATGAAATTCGCACAAAAGAACGTGATCGCGCCCGGGACGTTCGCCGCGCTGAGCATTCCGCTGACGCGCGGACGGGACTTCTCGTACACCGATGTGGACGGCAGCCAGCCGGTGGCCATCGTCAATGAGGCTATGGTCCGCCTTTCGTTCGGCGGCCAGGATCCCATCGGACGGACGATCTATTGCCCGTTCGACAACTCGGACCCCATGACCATCGTCGGTGTCGTAGGCGACGTGCGCCAAAGGGGACCCGATCGCGAGCCGCAGCCGGAGTGCTACCTGAATTACCGGCAGCATTCGTTCAACGGGAATACGCTCCATATCGTAGTGCGCACATCCGCCGATCCGGCGGCGCTTTCACAAACAGTCCAACGCCTCGCCCTTGAACTGTCATCGGAGGTACCGATGAAGTTCACGAGCATGAAAGCAACGCTCGCCGGGAACGTAGCCGCACCGCGATTTCGCACGCTGCTGTTCGGCTTGTTCGCGGGGTTATCGGTATGCCTGGCGATCGTCGGCGTGTATGGCGTGATGGCCTTCGCTGTGGGACAGCGCTCGAGCGAAATTGGACTGCGCATGGCGCTGGGTGCGAGCAACGGCGCAGTGCTTCAAATGTTTCTCCGACACGGATTGGTGCTTGTGGGCATCGGCCTTGCGATCGGGCTAGGCGCGGCATTGGTGGCGTCGCGATTGATCGGGTCCATGTTGTTTGAGGTGAAGCCAAACGACCCGGTTGTATACCTCACTGTCTCGGTCGTGCTCGCGATCGTGACCCTGATTGCGAGCTACATTCCGGCACGCCGCGCAGCCAGGGTTGATCCACTTACGGCGATTCGGCAGGACTAGCGTCCGGGCCCGGTCAGACCGGCCCCGAGCGCCAACAACTGATTGCCTTTGTTCGAACTCTGTAGCCACAGAATCCATGCGTGACCGCTCGTGGGTAGGGTACGCGATGGGTCCAATCCGCCGGGCTTCTGTGGGCTTGGCTTCTGACCTAACGAATACTTGCTGGCTCACCTGTCCCGAAGCGTGATTTCGGGAGCGGCAATGATCTAAGGCTAAGACTTTTCCGGGCTGGACTAGTGTCCTGAAGGTGTATACTTGGCTCGCCCAACTGTCGCCTACAGTGCGCGTTCGAGGAGTTACATGCATGAATTACCTTAGTATTCTGGCACTGCTTCTCGGAGCTGTGCTTCCGGTCAGCAGCGCGCAGCAGCAATCGCGGCCCGCGAACCCGACTGAGTTCGCTGGCGATACGCCTGCGGCTCGGCTGCAGACGATCCTGACGGCGCCGCGTATCGCCAAGCTGGTTAACGTCGCCGCCGAACTTGGCATTGCCGATCTGCTGAAGACTTCGCCCAAGAGCGCCGCAGAGCTGGCACACGCCACCGGGACTAATGCCGATGCGCTGTATCGAATCCTGCGTGCGATGGCAAGCTTCGGGATCTTCGCCGAAGACAAGGATGGGCGCTTTCGTCTCACCCCTCTAGCGGAGTTGCTGCAATCCGACGTACCTGGATCCCTGAGACAAGGGGCTCGTCGCATGGCAAACGATCTCGAATGGCGTTCCTGGGGCGACCTCATGTACACAGTCAAGACCGGCAAGCCTGCCACCGAGCACACGTTCGGCATGTCGTTCTGGGAGTACCTGGCGAAGCATCCTGACCAACAGCAGCTCTTCAACAGCTCCATGGACGAGGTTACTCGTCGTGATGCAGAAATCGTGGTCAAAGCGTACGATTTCTCCAAAGCGGCAAGGATCGTTGATATAGCGGGGGGCCAAGGTGTGCTTCTGGACAAGATCCTGCGTGCGGCTCCGCAGGCGCGCGGCGTACTATTCGAACTCCCGGCCATTATTCAATCGGCCCAGGAGCGAATCGATCCCCAACTGCTGGCGCGTATGGAACTGGTCGGTGGTGACTTCTTCAAGGCCGTGCCCACCGGAGCTGATCTGTACATCCTGAAGAACATCCTGCATGACTGGGATGAACAGCGTGCCTCCGAGATCCTGCAGAACACCCGGCGCGCCATGCCGGCCGGTGCCAGGCTCCTTGTGATTGAAGGTGTCGTGCCGCCGGGCAATGATCCATCACCCACAAAGCTGACGGACCTTGTCATGCTTGTGCAACTCGGAGGCCGCGAACGGACGGAACGTGAGCATCGAGAACTACTCAAGAAGGGCGGCTTTCGGCTCAACCGCGTTATCCCGATGAGCCCACGCACCTCCATCGTAGAAGCCGTGCCGGAGTGATCCTGGACTGCTGCGGGTACAGGTTGTTCAGCTCACCGCAGAGGACCCGAAAAGCAGAACCGCACACCGGTTGTTCAAGGAACGACAACTCGGAGATAAGACTACTGACGGACGGTACACCTGCCGGAAGAAAGGTGTTTGGAGCAGCACCGCGGAACCGTGGGGCGTTCCCCCTCAACTTGGCGACCGCCACCACGGTCAACAGAATCTACGCGACTGTCGTGACCTCCATGAGGCTCTGACCCTAATACCCGAGTCGTTCCGGAAACGTTCCGTTTTGAAAAAGTAGACTTCCTGCCGGGGCGCTCAGCAGGGTTGGACATATCGCCTGTCGCGATCCAGCAAGCCCGCAACAACGCCTCCGACCGCAAACTCAAACTTGAAGCGATCGTCGCTGACTTGGACGTCTTCGACTTTGGCCAACAGCGATGGGATCTGATCACCTCGTTCTTCATGCACGCTTGGCATGGCCGCTCCAGGACGGATATCCCCACGCGAATTTATGACGCGCTGAAACCTGGGGGGTGGTTGTGATTGAGGCGTTTGCAAATTCACCGAGCCCCATAGGACTGAAGCTCGATGAACTTCGTCAGGCTTTCGCTCGATTTCGGATTATGCGCTCCGAAACGAGCGTCGATGATCCGGACTGGAACAAGGGCGTGAATACCACTCTGATCCGTTTCGTTGCGCAGAAACTGAAGTAGCGCCTGGTCCGCTGACGACCGCGCCGCCCGTCGAAGACCACGTAGCGCTGAAGGTGAACAGGAGCGCAAAAGTCCTTTTTGTGCCTGTTATACGCATCCCTTGAACCGGCTCGCCTCGCTCGCACTCCCGAACACGGTC
>DASQEG010000631.1:0-3351 GCA_035633775.1 Bryobacteraceae bacterium | reverse complement strand
TCCCTCCGTGTTCATCAAGAAGATGGAATTCACGCGGGACTACGACATTCGTGATGGCGTGGCGTGGCTGGTCCGAATGGAAAGCCGGACCGACACCCGCATCGTCGGCCGGGCCGAGCTGCACATCAACTACGCGAACTTCACTGACGCGCCGCCTGAAGTCGAGACGGTGGAAGAAGCCCGCGACCGTTAGACCTTTTCCTAAGAGTCTCTGAGAAATCTGCCGCCCGCCTGCCACCTATCTGGTGACATGGGCGGCATTTGTCTTTATACGCTCCTCGGGGCGTTGCTGGTAGCCCATACGGGAGTCGCTGAGGACGCCTCCAGCCCCACTCACGCTCTGGACCGGGCTTACCAGAGCCTGCGAGCTAAAGAGTACGATCAGGCCATCCAGCAGTTCCAGGAGGCTCTGCAGAAGGCCCCTGACAACCCCGCCATACGCAAGGATCTCGCTTATGCGTTGCTCCGCACAGGAGAAACGCTGGCTGCTCGCGACCAGTTTGCCGAAGCCCTGCGACTCGCGCCCGAAGACGACCATGTCGCGCTGGAGTACGCATTCCTCGCTTTTGAAACAGAAAGGAAAGCCGATGCACGTCGCATCTTCAACCGCTTGCGCCAGAAGGGGAACGTCACTGCGCAGGAGGCGTTCGACCGCATCGACCAAGCGCTTCAGGAAGGCATCGCAAGGTGGAGCCGGGCAGTTGAAATGGCTCCTCAAAGCTTCAGCGCCCACGAAGAGCTGGCACGTCTGGCGGAACAGCGCGACGAATTCGATCTGGCCGCACGACATTACCGGACTGCCTGGGAATTACGGCCCGACCGCCGGCGTTATCTCCTCGACCTCGGCCGTGTCACAAAGGCTGCAGGCCGAGACGACGTTTCGATGGCTGCTCTCCTCGCCGCCTCGCGCGGTGAAGAAACTCGCATCGCCGAAGAAGCCCGCGAACTCCTGCCTGCGCGCTATCCGTGGGTTTATGAGTTCCGCGCAGCTCTGGCGCTCGACTCGGGGAATGCGGCGCTGCACCGCGAACTTGCCTGGCTGCTGCTGGAAATGGGCCAGCGAACCGAGGCAGAGGTGGAGTTTGGAGCCCTGCTCAAAATTCGTCCCGAAGACGCGTGGGCGCAGGCCCAGTTGGGCTTTCTAAAGCTCACCAGAAATGACGTTGACGGCGCCATGCCACTGCTGGAGCAGGCGCTCGGCGCCGCTGATGAAGAGCTTGTCGACCGTGTACGAGCCACCCTTCAGCTGCCACAGAGTTTCCGAAAAAAAGGCGATGTGCCGCGGGCTCAGGCATCGCTCGAAGCTGTCGAGATGGCCCGCCGCAGTCTGGAAGCAGGGTACTTGAAGGATGCTCTGAAGTACCTCCGCGTCGCCCATGAGAACGATCCGCTGGACTTTGGTGTCATGCTGCAACTCGGGCGCACGTACAACACCCTGCGCCAGGATCGGGAAGCAGTGGCCTGGTTCGGGCTCGCCCGCCGCAGTGCCGATCCCGCACAGGCGACGGAAGCCGCACGCGCGTTCCACGGGCTTGCTCCACAGTTTGCAAAGTTCCGAACGACAGCCTGGATGTATCCGTTCTACTCCTCACGCTGGCGTGACACATTCACGTACGCCCAGTTCCGCACGGAGTTGATGCCGAGCTGGCCTGTTCGACCCTACTTCTCGCTGAGGTTCGCGGGCGATACCCGCCGGACCGCGGGGGCGGTCAAGCCGGGTGAGATTCCCTCATATCTGTCAGAAAGCGCCTTTACGCCGGGTCTGGGCCTGTCGACTGGCGCATGGAACGGGGTCCGAGGGTGGGCAGAGGCAGGATATTCCTTCAGTTACCTCAACCGCGAGGATGGCAAGCGCATTCGGCCGGACGTTCGTGGCGGCCTGAGTTGGAGCCGTTCCTCGGGGCGCAACTTCGGTGCGTCGAGGCCTGGGCTTTTCCTCGAAAACACGGCCGACTTAGTGTTCGTCAGCCGTTTCGACAATGACACGCTGCTCTACAGTCAGAACCGAGCCGGCTGGACGCTTGCGGGTTCACCTGCGGCACAGATTCAGATTACGTGGAATCTGAACCTGACTGCCGATGCCCGGAAGTTCCAGTGGGCGAACAGCATTGAGACCGGACCGGGAATCCGGCTGCGGCTGGCATCACTGCCCTCCCCCGTCGTCCTGACACTGGACACTCTGGACGGCCGCTATACCGTGCTCGACGGCACACGCCCGCCGCGGTACAAAGACGTGAGGTTCGGGCTCTGGTATGCCTGGACCCGCTAGATTAGTTTTCCTTTCCTGGCTGGTTCTGCTCAGCCCTGCTGCCCTCCTTGCGGCGCAGCCTGTCCTCCTGATCGGGGACGAGCCCGGCTCGTGGAGCAAAATCTTCGCTTCCGTCGGCATCACCGTCGCCCAGGCGAATCACATCCCGCTGCCTGCTCTTCGAGCTCAGGTGCAATCCGGGGCATTCGTCATCGTGGAGGGTGAGAACGAGTTCGCGACCGTGCTTGGGTTCCGGGCCGGCCAGCGAAAGATACCGACGCGAAGCCTGATCGACGCACGCCACCCGAAGCTATCCATTGTGTGGCAGGAGAGCGTGGAAATCCCTGAGTTCAGTGTCCCGTCCGGGGCGCAGGTGTTCGCCCGCGAGCGCTGGACGGGCGCTCCGCTGCTGGCAGGTCTGCGCGACGGAAAAGGTGCAGTCCTGTGGCTGGCCACGAAACCCGGACCTCGCGGCTATGAACGATACCCGTACGTTCTTCAGGCACTTGTTGAACTCGGACTTCAGGTTCGACTGCGATCCAATCGCCTGTGGGCCTTTCTCGATTCCTCATATCGCACCCGCGCCGACCTGGACTACGTTGCCGATAGCTGGGCCCGCGCCGGCATCAGCGCTCTCCATGTCGCCGCATGGCACTTCTTTGAGCCGGATCCCGCACGCGATGAGTGGCTGAACCGGCTCACGGAGGCTTGCCATAAGCGCGGGATTCTCCTGTATGCGTGGGTCGAACTTCCTCACGTCAGCGACCAGTTCTGGCGCGAGCATCCGCAGTGGCGTGAGAAAACGGCGCTCGGCCAGGACGCACATCTCGACTGGCGAAAGCTGATGAACCTGCAGGACCGTGACTGCTTCCGCGCCGTGGAGAAGGGGCTTCGCAATTTGCTGCAGCGTTTCGACTGGGATGGCGTGAACCTCGCGGAACTTTACTTCGAATCGCTTGAAGGTGTCGACAATGCTGCGCGATTCACGCCCATGAATGACACGATTCGAAACGAGTACCGGGCCTTAACAGAAGTCGATCCGGTCACACTGCTGCGCCCAGGCGCGGACCCGCAGCAGGTAGGCACCTTCCTCTCGTACCGCG
>DASQEG010000630.1:0-1655 GCA_035633775.1 Bryobacteraceae bacterium | reverse complement strand
TTGATGGACCTGCAGCATATACGGAAGCGTTCGTCCGAGCACAATACAAAGACGCTGGCCGAGGTGACCCGCGGTCACATCCTCGAGGTACTTGACCAAACCGGCTGGATGCTCGGCGGTCGGCATGGCGCAGCCGAGCGACTCGGCTTGCCTAGAACAACACTCGTCTACAAAATGCGCAAGTTGGGGATCCGCCCCGAGCGACGCGCACCGGCTGTGTGCACCGAGGGGCACTAGATCGTGCCCCGCTTCGCGGGCACGTCGACCTGCAGCAACCCCTGGAGTTGCACGGGCACTCTGCCCGCATTCGCGAATGAGCACAAGCGCCGCGCCATGTTGTTTGACTCGCGGAAAGGGGCCCAAACATGATTCGAGTCTTATCTGTCGACGATCACGCTCTTGTCCGTGAAGGTATTGCCGCGCTCCTTAGTGGCCAGCCAGACATAGAACTGGTAGCTGAAGCGGCCAGCGGGAGCGAGGCGATCGAGCATTTCCGACGATACCGTCCGGACGTCACTCTGATGGACCTTCAGATGCCAGACATGTCCGGTGTGGACGCCATTATTGCCATCCGCTCGGAGGACCCGGACGCCCGCGTCGTCGTGCTAACAACCTACGGAGGGGACGTGCAGGTCGTCCGCGCTCTCAAGGCAGGCGCGCGCGGCTATCTCCTCAAGGGGGTTCCTCGCAAGGAGCTGCTTGACACAATACGGGCCATTCATCTCGGTCAGAAGCGCCTGACACCGGACATTGCAGCGGAGATCGCGGAGCACGCGACCGATGACGGCCTAACACCCCGGGAGATCGAAGTCCTTCGGCTGGTTGCGGCCGGCTACGCGAACAAGACCATTGCGGCCCAGCTTTCCTTAGCCGAGGATACTGTTAAAGGCTATCTCAAGAGTATTCTGGCAAAGCTCAGCGCCCGAGACCGCACCCACGCAGTAACAATCGCACTAAAGCGGGGAGCGATCACCTTGTAGCTGCGACAACCCTGTGACGAACGGGTCGTCGCAAGGGAACGTTCATATACCTCAATCATGGTAAGGAAGACCCCCGCACCCGGGTGGGCAAGTCGTACTGGATCTGGGGTTTGTTGAAAGGGGCGGAAGCGCGACAATCGATCCAACAGCAAGTAAGGTTCACGCAGTTGGCTGGCAAGCACCAGAAATCGAGGGACACTTCCGTGATGAACACATCAACTATTGCCGCTCAGACCGAAGAAGAGATTATCGGTCACACTCCCGCGTTTGCGAACATACTGAATCAGGTTCAGATTATCGCGAAGAGCGACTCCGTTACCTTGATCCATGGCGAGACCGGTACCGGCAAAGAGGTCATAGCGCGCGCGATTCACAATCAGAGCCTGCGCCGGCAGGGACCGTTCGTGAAACTTAACTGCGCCGCAATCCCAGGACCCCTCCTGGAAAGCGAGCTCTTCGGACACGAAAGAGGCGCCTTCACCGGCGCTTATGCGCAGACGAAAGGCCGATTCCAGCAGGCGCACAACGGCACGCTCTTCCTCGACGAAATTGGAGATCTGCCGCTGGAGCTGCAACCGAAGCTGCTGCGTGCGCTGCAGGAACAGGAATTCGAGCGGCTGGGCAGCACCCAGACGATTCGCGTGAACGTTCGAGTGGTCGCCGCGACCAATCACG
>DASQEG010000629.1:0-5140 GCA_035633775.1 Bryobacteraceae bacterium | reverse complement strand
CCCTTGATCTGGTCTTTTGTGCTGTCTTTCATTTGCATCACCTCTGCAATTAGAGTCTTCGTTAAGAAAGATGTTGCGCGCCGGCGATTGGGCTGGGCAAGCGGCGGGCTTCCAGTGTGAGCTTCTGTACCGGTGAATTCGGTGTCGGAAGTTGGTTAGCCAGTTCGGCTAAACGCCCTTTATCGGGTGCTCATCGGTGATATAGAAGCTGGCACTGCACAATGCGCAGCAAGTTCACGCTGGCAACGACTAAACAACCGCTCCCGTGTTTCCCACCACCTCCCTCAGGCCAGCGGTGGACCCAGGCGTGTTCCGGATGCCGCCGCTCTTGTTGCCGGTCGCGAGGTTTCCGATGATGGCGTAGTCAGAGGCGCCACTGGCGATCCTGATGCCGTACGCCTGATTCTTGTCCGGGTCACCGACGGTATTGCTGGAAATCGAGATCTGTCGCGCCGACCCGCGCACCTCCACGCCGGCAGAGCCATCGGACTCAGCTGGCCGTGATCTGGAGTTCGCCAGAATATTCATGCCCTGAACACAAACGTCCTTGCCCCAGATATCGATTCCGCTAAGCCATGCGCCCGAGCTGAACCCGCCCTTAAACGACACCGTGTTGACTCCTGTGGCCACGTCTGTACCTACCGCCACGTTGGTCCGTTCGTGTGACTGGTGGATCATGGTATCGGTCAAATAGAGCCGCTGGCCGACATCGATCCGGATCCCTTCGAGTTGCGGAAAATCAACCTCGAGGCCGTAGAAGGACGCGAACTCGGGATTCGATGATGCCTCTGCGACATTGCGGAACCAAACGCCGACGCCTTGCATTGCAAGGATGTACAGCTTGTTGACCGATACGGTGTTCACGCTGCCATCGATAATCAGGCCATGCCGCCTGCCATCGGTAATAAACTCGCCCGGCCGCGCATTCGTAAAACCCAGGCCTTCGACGACAACATCCTTGAATGAGATCGCATCGGAGCGACCCGTATCGGACTTGCCACCACCCGAGAGCCAAAATCCATAACCATCACGACCTCGGGGTTTCACCACGCTGACTCTGTCCACGTTCACATGATTGAAGTTGTGAAGATGGATCCCGTCGCAAGGTCCGAGGACGATAACATCGGCGAGCGTCAGGTTACCGACGCCGATCGCCTCGATTGCTTTCCCTGCTGGCTTCGAACTGTCGTCCAGAAACAGCTTTCCGACCTCGACGAACCGGGTGTTGTTGATCTCAATGGTGTTGAAGCTGCCGAGCGGTACGATGCGGCTTGCCGGACCCGCACCGATAAGTCGGACACTCGGGACGTTGATCACAATGGGCCCCGTGGTCATGTAGGCTCCAGGCGGAACGTAAACCTCCCCACCGCCCTGCGCGGCCGCGGCGGCGATCGCTAGGTTGATGTTGACCTGATCGGTCTGGGCGCGGTTTCCCTGTCCCTTGGCCCCGAAGTACCTGACATCGAGTGGGCCGGAATAACTTCGCAACCATCGCCCGCGAGGCGAGTTGGTTGGCACGATGGTCGTCCCATAGTTCTCCCCGGCAGTCGTCGATGGATCCCAGAAGAACACGCCGCCGCCGCCGTCTCCGATCCAGTTGTAGCCGCCGACGATGGCCACACGCGACCGGTCGCTCCCGTGGACGCCATAGAGGTTCACGATCGTATCGACCGAGATAAAGTCACCATCGGAGAGCGCTGTCATGGCTTCGGTTCTTGTGATTGGGTTCATTGTGCTTCTCTAGTGTTGGATTCGGGCATCGATTGCAGGAGCCCTCAACTGAAAAAGCGTGATAGGGCTGAACAATTCGCATGATCGGCGAACACTCCGGCGTGATCGTGCACGGTCCGGTGCTGTACTATGCGGGTTTTGGCCCCTATACGGGCACACCGCGATCAGCGGCTCGAACGTACATCGATAACCAGATTCGATGCTTCACTGCCCACTCGATGCGTTCTGACCACCGCGACGTGCAGTACAGTCTCACTCCGCATGCCCATAACTACGTACGTACCGGGCTGAAGGCCGGACACGGCGAAGTAGCCGGAGTCGCCAACGCGAGACTCCGCGCCACCGGTCCCCCGGGCCGAAATCACTTTCACCCAGCACTCTCCCTGCGAGCGGCTGCTAAGAACGGTGCCGCCGATCCATACTGGAGGATCGGGACAGCCCACGGTTCCCGGCTGAAGTGGGACCCGAACGCTTGTGTGCGGTTGATCCACAACAACGTCCCGCCATTCTGATCCAAATCCCTGCGCGTAAACTCGGACCCGATACTCTCCATATGCGACACGGTTGATCGGCGATTTTGTCGCCAACTCCGGAACGGGATCTCCCGCACGGAAGTACTCGACCTGCGTGATGGGAACTTGCTGACCGGCCGAGTCGAAGGCAAGGATCTCAACAGAACCCCGCCGTATCTCCGGCGCAATGATGCACTCACCAAACAATGAGGTGGCATGCAGTGCAAGCAAAACGATCAGGATTATTCTGCCGCGCACTATATGGCTGCCCGGGTACGATGCGGCGCCACTAGGATTCGTGCAGATCATCGCCGTGCGGGGTTGAAGCTTTCGGGACGAAGTTCCCGCTGTTTCCAGAGCAATTGTTTGGGCTTTACGATGTCTGCCTCGGGATTTCCTCCACGGGCCTGGGCGCGCAGCGTTTCATAACCGTTTCGGTTACTCCAGGAGTACAGGTTGCAACCTCTTATGGGTGTCGGATTACAAGAGGAGATTAACGTGAATACCAGAACCACCTTAGTTGCGGTTTTCCGCGATTCTGCAAGCGCCGAGAGAGCCCGTCAGGAACTTACCTCGGCTGGGTTTGCGGCCAGTGACATCGATCATCGTTCTTCGACGCACTTCGCGAGTGACGCTGCGACGGGAAACACTGGCATAACTGGGGCCACGCCCGCCAGCCACAGCTCAGGCGGCGGCATCGGCGGATGGTTCCGCTCGATGTTCGGAGGCGACGACGATCGGGATACGATGAGCTATTCCAGTGCAATCGAGAGCGGTGGCGTCGCGTTGACTGTTCAGACAGACGATGCCCAGGTTGATCGCGCGGCCGAGATACTGAACCGCAACGGTGCCATCGACGTGGACGAGCAGGACACAGGACTAAATACTGGGACAACCTCGACCCACAGCACAGCTGGTGCTTCGTTGGCCGATAACGTGAGTGGGCGTGGGCTCGACACCGATCGAGCTGGTCACGTTATACCGATCGTCGAAGAAGAGCTCGCTGTAGGAAAACGCGCCGTACGCCGTGGCGGAGTGCGTATTGTCAGTCGTGTTCAAGAGACTCCCGTCGAAGAACAGGTCAGCCTGCGCGATGAAACGGTGCGCGTAACGCGCACTGCAGTCGATCGCCCAGCATCAGAGGCGGATTTCACCGCTGTAGCGGGCGGCGCCATCGAAATGACCGAGGTAGATGAGGAGGCTGTGGTCTCCAAACAGGCCCGCGTGGTCGAAGAGATCATTGTGGGTAAGGAGACAACAGAGAGAACGGAAACCGTGCGGGATACGGTTCGGCGCACCGACGTCGAAGTAGAGGACCTTGGCAGCGACGTAACAAAGACGCGCAAAGGCTAACGAATAGAGCTCGTCGGAGGCGAGATTCCTGCAACTCTCGCCTCCTCCACTTACAGTCTGCTTGTGACCGATGTGTGTTTTCGTCCTACCCTAAGCATTAGGTACTTGTCCGTGACCCGTGCCCGCCGAGTTGCCCCGTGCATAGAGACAGGCTGCCAAAGGATGCGATTCCGGCCATCCAGCTGGGATGCAGGCGCTTGGATCGGGGATGTCCGCAACGTCACGTACCGTCTACGGAGATATCGCCCCGAAGACAAATCGAAAAAGTTGAACCAACACCCGGCGCGGACTCGACCCAGATGCGCCCCTGATGCCGCTCAACAATGCGCTTGCAAATTGCGAGTCCAATCCCCGTCCCGGGAATGTTCCTTCCATGCAGACGTTGAAACGCACCAAAGATTTTATCGGCGTACCGGCCGTCGATGCCGATTCCGTTATCACGAACGGCAACAATGCAATCGCCGTCTGGACTATGCACGGCTGAGATGTGCACGTGAGGCGGATCGTCTGGTTTCCGGTACTTGATCGCATTACTGATCAGGTTTTGAAACAGCTGGGTGAACTGCGTCTGATCGCCTGTAATGACTGGTAAGTTATCGCAGGTGACGGAAGCGCCGGTCTCAGCAATGGCAGCCTCCAGATTCAGCACTGCCCAATCAACAGCCGTCCGCAACGCAAACTGCTCAGCGGGGCTATCCGGCGCATTGAGCACGCGGGCGTAGGCAGTCAGAGCCTGAATGAGACTTTCCATGCGTAGGGACGCGGCCGTAATACAGCGCAGGACTGATTCTGTGTCCTTGTCAAGCGTCCCATCCACACGACGCTCGAGCATTTGTGCGAGATTAACGATCGTCCTCAGCGGCTCCTGAAGATCGTGACCGGCAATATACGCAAACTGCTGGAGGTCGGAATTCGACTCCGCGAGTTCCTGTGTGCGCTGCTTCAGGGCCTCCTCGTCACGCTTTTTGTCCGTGATGTTCTGGGCCACTACGATGATCGCTGAAGCAGACCCGTCCTGAAGCGGCGCCGCGTTGATCAGGAAAGTCTGACCTGCTACGTCCAAGTCGAAGTGGACCGGTTCGCCCCGGAACGCGCGTTCGTAAAATGGCCTCACGACATCAACGGCGTCGGTTCCGAAAACCTCGTCGAGAGTCCTGCCGACCAGTGTTTCGGATGAAAGCCCCACCTGCTGCAAGCCCGCTCCTTCGGCCAGCAGGTACCTGAGTTCTTTGTCGAAGACGTTGACGGAGCCGTTGGGGAAGCTCTCGAGGAGTCGGTGGAGCATAGCACCTCTGAGCTGCCACCGCTCGGTCGTCCGGCGAAGTTCGTCCTCACGCGCTTACGGGGAGTGATGTCCCGGCTGATCTCGAGAACCTGTGGCCGGGCTCCATCGCGGTCACGAGTTGGCTGGCAGGACGATCCCGGCAAAACAATGCATCGCCCGTGTGCCTGGTGATCTGCTCGCACAGCCCGCACGTGTACTGGCGTGAAAACACCGGCTATGCGCCCGATTCGCTGGATCTGCCACCCACGTTCATTGACAC
>DASQEG010000628.1:0-3323 GCA_035633775.1 Bryobacteraceae bacterium | reverse complement strand
CCAGCGAGAACACTGGATCGGCGCTGTTGGAGTTACCCCAGTCCATGGGCTCCCACGAGACCATAGGCAGGGCACCACCTGCCGCGATTCCGTCCATTAGCCAGGAATCAAAAGCTTCGGTTCCCCAGGGGCTGGCCCATGGCACAAATACATGGACCACTGCCGGGTTCGCCCCAGTTGTGTTCGCAAAGCGGTTCGTAGCCGCGGCTGAATCGGAGTACAACCCGAGAAACCACGCGCCATGCCACCGCTTGCTTGGGCTTACATTGAGAACGGTCGCTGGTGTAGCCCCATCAGATACCGATACGTTGTGGAGCGATAAGCCCTCTTCGAGCAGACTCAAGGGCATGAGCGTCGAACCACGCAATTCCAGGTCAGTGATCTTGATAAACTGGCAATTGGCAGTCACAATATTGTACTGACGGGTCCCACCACCCTCGATCACAGGTCTTGCGACACCCGTGCCGTAAGCACCGATCGTTATCGGCGCGCTGAGTGAGCCTGAGGCTGTGAGTTCCAGAGTCTCCAGCCAAACAGAACCGCGCTTGAGTAATAGAACGTCGCCAGCAGCTAGTGGGTTGGTGCTTGCGCGTGCGAGAGTCTTCCAGGCGGTACCAACGCTTTTGCCGTCCAGTGCATCCGCACCCGCAACAGAGTCAACGTAGAACGTGGCGGCCTGCGACGCTCCCAGGCGGAGCCAAACGAGGATGACTAGTGATGCAATCACGCGGAACGGCAACGCGTTCACGAGTCCCAGATCCTGCTGCTGACGTTAGACCGATCTGCTCGTCGTCCCATGAGTTCATAGTCGGTAGACGGTGGCATTTATCTCAGATTAGCGTGCAACTCTTGTAGAGAGTTTCTGCGTTTGCAGCGGACTATACTGATTGGAGACGATGCTCTTGATAGTGCTCGTTTTGAGTAGTGTTGGTGCCGCTCTGGCATGGGGCGGCTTTGTTGCTGCGGGCAGCAGGAGACGCACTTCAGAAGACCCGCACTCTGGCGAGTTTAGGTTGGATGGCACGTCCGGTTGCTCCTTATCGCATTACAACAGCGGTTCCGTTCGAGAGAAGACTGAGTAGCTGTGCAGCCTCAAGGCGCTGTGTCGGTCTGTAAGCGCAGGCTACGCCCATTCCCGGAGAGAACTTGAAGGAAGCTCTCTGCTCTGCGGTTGGTGCAGAGCGTTAGGGTCCGGTGAACTCCGAGCGTATGCGACCCGACTGCATATTTGGCAACGCAGCAGAACGGGTACCGCGGCGCGCTTGACCAGCCGGGCACTCCGTACTGCGGCCGTTCTGTGCTGGACAGCCGTTCCCGTGGTGGCGGCGAGCCAAACGCAACGGACGGGCAAAGTCGCTGCGCTGTCCGATCTCAGCCGATCGTTTCAGGAGCTGGTGGACCGGGTTGATCCTTCGGTCGTGCAGGTGATCACAAGAGGCTTTGCTCCGTCAGAGGATGGCGGGGAACAACCTCGCCTGCAAGCTCGTCGTAACCGTGGTTCAGGAGTAATCGTCGATCCGGATAGCTACATCATCACGAACGCCCATGTCATCGGTTCAGCGCGGCGTGTCCAGGTCGTGCTCGCTGAGCGCATGGACCGGGAGATTCGCTCGGCGATTCCGATCAAACCGGAAGGAAGAATGGTGCAAGCGCGAGTGATCGGCATAGACAGGGAAGCCGACATCGCTGTCTTGAAAGCCGACCAGACCGGCCTGCCTGCCCTTCGCTTCGCCGGATCAGAAGTTCTGCGCCAGGGACATCTCGTATTCGCATTCGGAAGCCCGTTCGGATTAGAAAACTCGGTCACGATGGGTGTCGTGAGTTCGGTGTCGCGGCAGGTAAGGCCTGAGGATCCGATAACGTTCATTCAAACTGATGCAGCCATCAATCCAGGAAACAGCGGTGGACCGCTCGTAAACACAGATGGTGCTCTCGTTGGAATCAACACGTTCATTCTTTCCGCGGCCGGGGCGAATACAGGCGTCGGATTTGCGATTCCTACTGAACTGGCACGGGGAGTGTACGAGCAGATCCGCAAGTATGGACGTGTCCGTCGGGGTCAGATTGGAGTTCAGGTCCAGACTCTCAATCCCGGACTTGCGCAAGCACTGCGCCTCCCAGGTGACTGGGGCGTTATGTTGACTGACGTTCTTCCGGGAAGCGCTGCTTCCGCCGCCGACCTTTAGCCACGAGACATCGTATTGCGAGCAGACGGAAAGGCACTTGAGAACGGCCGCCACTTTGGTTCACTGATCTATCAGAGCGCCGGCCGAACGGTGTCACTCGACATTCTTCGAGGTTCTGAAGTCGTATCCCGACAGGTGGCCGTTCTCGAACGCCCGAAGGACCCCGAGCGAATACTGTCCCTCATTACAGGCGAAAGCAACATGGTTCCGAAACTGGGTGTGCTCGCAGTCGATCTCGATGAACGGGTGACCCCTCTGCTGCCTCCCCTTAGAAAGCTGGCGGGTGTTGTGGTGGCGGGGGTTGTTGCCGACCTCTCTTCCCAGGACGATGCGTTCCACGCTGGCGATGTAGTTTATGCCGTTAACGATGTCACGTCCGGAGTCTCGCCGATTTGAAAGCTGCAGTGAAAGATCTGGAACACGGCCAGCCAGTGGCGGTTGAGGTCGAGCGAAATGGACGCATTCAGTTCTTGTTGCTGGAGATCGAGTGACAGACGACACGCTTGGGAAGGGGAATGCAGCGACAGTTCAGAACCCAGTGTCGAGCGTGCCACGTCTCGTGTCAATGCGCTTTGTTCAGTTGCTTTTCGCGCGAAGTGCCGTTAACTCTCGTGGGAAAGGGAGGGCGAACGACGGCGAAGAAGAAAACGGGCGGAGTGGCAGGCGTGCCTTTGTACCGTCTCCTACCGCGACATCTCCGGTACGAACACGCGCTTCAGGTCACAGCCGTTTCGCTCTACGAAGCTGGACTCCGGGCCAATGCGGTGTGCCGCTCCTGACTGAAGGGCGCCGCCTGGACAGAGGACACGAAGACTAATCTCGTCGTGCCGGGTGGCCACTCCCGCTCCTCCGATCCTACGGTTCGGTCGCAACGTTATAGACCTCGACATCATCTTTACTGGTAATCTGCCAACGACCGTTCACCCAGTTCGACCGTAGCCGTTCACGCGCCGCTCCCGCATACGGGCCCTGCCCAACCGTGTCCCAGAACTTGTCGACGGACAGAACGGCCTGAGCAGGCGCAAGGGACTCAGTAACGACCCGCTCCACTCGGAACTCACGGAGGCACTGGCACCGGCACGAACCGTTCGGAGCATCAGCGCGACTCTCACTACGTGGCCAGAACGCGATAACAAG
>DASQEG010000627.1:0-7735 GCA_035633775.1 Bryobacteraceae bacterium | reverse complement strand
GATGAACGCAGTACCTGGAGTGGTAGATTCGGCAGTGGTCGGCACCGACCGCGTCGGGGCCGTGCTGGTGCTGGCCGACGGCGCCGATGCTGAGGCGGCGGTACGTACGGCGAACGAGAAGCTTGAGGATCACCAGAAGGTTCGCAGTTTTCATGTTTGGCCGGGCGATGAACTGCCCAGAACAGAAGGGACCCGGAAGCTGAAGCGGCGTGAACTGCTGCGCTGGCTGGAGAGTGGCGGCGGAACTCCCTCGGCACCTGTGTCGGGCGATGAGTTCACTGCGGTGCTGAGTCACTTTGTGCGCGGCCGCAGCTTCGGCGATGAGACCACCATGGAGGAACTGGGTCTCAGCTCGCTCGAACGTGTCGAGATGCTGCTTGCGCTCGAGCGGCGGCTGGGCGCGACCATCGATGAAGCGGCGTATGCGTGCGCCCAAACGGTGGGGGACCTTCGGAGTCTCGCGTTACACGGATCTGCGATCGCGGTGCCGGACGGCCGGCCACTGCAGTCGGGCTCGGTCGAGTTGTTCGAATTCCCATCATGGAATCGCTCGCGCTGGGCACAAGGGGTCCGGCGCATCAATCTGCCGCTTTGGGTTCTTCCGCTCGCCCGCGTGTTTACGTGGGTCCGCTCCGAAGGGCTGGAGAACCTCGAAGGGCTGGAGCCGCCAGTCATTTTCGCGCCAAATCATCAGAGCCATCTCGACGTTCCCGCCATGATGCTGGCATTGCCCGCGAAATGGCGCTACCGCATCGGCCCTGCGATGTCGAAGGAGTTCTTCCAGGCCCACTTCTACCCGGAGCGGCACTCGGTTCGCGAGCGAATCACGAATGGTCTGAACTACTACCTGTCGACGCTCATGTTCAATGCCTTTCCATTCCCGCAGCGTGAAGCAGGAGCACGGCAGACCATGCGATACGCAGGGGAGCTGACCAGCGAAGGATGGTGTATTGTCATCTTCCCCGAAGGCAAGCTCTCCGACACGGGCGAGATTGCGCCTTTCCAGCCAGGAGTCGGGCTGATGGCTTCGAGGCTCGATGTCCCGGTGGTGCCGGTCAGACTACGTGGGTTGACGGAGGTACTCCACCGCAGCTGGCACATGGCCCGGCCCGGCCGCGTCACGGTGCACTTCGGGCGCCCACTCAGGCTGAAGGGCGACGACTATGCTGCGCTTGCAAGCCAGGTTGAGGATGCGGTACGCGCGCTGTAGCGCCGCTTAGACCAGCTCCACGCGGTCCATCGCCAGAAACTCGCGAATGTGCGCGTGGTCCGATTGATCGAGTTCGGATGTCGGACCAAAGTAGATGATCCTTCCCTCGTGGAGAAAGACAACCTTGTCGGCAACCTTGCGCATCAGATCGAGATCGTGTGTCACCACGACTGACGTGAGCCGCAGCTGATTCTTCAGCCGCAGCATCAGGTTGCCAAGATGGTCGGACATGATCGGGTCCACCATTGTCGTCGGCTCGTCGTAGAGGACGCATTCAGGTTGAGCCGCCAGTGCTCGGGCGATTGCTACGGCGCGCTTATGGCCGGTTGAGAGGTCGGCCGGGTACGAGTCCCGCTCCTCGAGCAGATCCACCATGGACAGAAGCCCGTTTACGACGTCTTCTTTGTTCTCAGAGGTGTAATCCTCGCGCAGTTCAAGCGAGAAGAGTATGTTCTCCGCCACCGTGAGCGAATCGAACAGTGCCCCGTTCTGAAAGACCATCGTCACCTTTCGGCGGACCTCCCGCAGTTGCGTCTCCGGCATGTCGGTGATGTCCTGGTAGCTGACGATCACCCTGCCCGTATCGGGGCGGAGGAACCCCATGATGTGGCCGAGGCTGACAGACTTGCCGACGCCGCTGCGCCCGATGATTGCAACCGTTTCACCGGCGTTGATGTGGAAGTTGCAATCGACCAGAACGGGCTTGTCAAACGTCTTATTGACTTGCCGAAACTCGATGTAATGCGGGTACTGTTCTCTGGTCACTGGCTCTGGTCACCTTCCGTGAGATGCCCTCCATCGCTGGACGTCGGCCGGAGTATTCAGGTTAACCAGGTGCCGCTCGGCGTCCGGCAGATCAACTGCGTGACAGTCCAGCGTAGCCAGAAGATCGTGCATTCTGCGAGTTCCGTTGCGTGCCGCAGCAGCGACGATCGGGGCGACATCGCGGCTCCAAACCGCACAAAGCGGGTGCAGCCGCCCGTCTGGCGTGCGCGGAAGGGTCACTCCTGGGCGCGTTTCGCGAATGAGGCTGCGCAACCAGTCGCTGTCCAGTTCGGGCATGTCGCAAGCTACGATCAGGGCGGCCGGCGAAGACGTGGCTGCCAGAGCCGCGGCAACTCCTGCGATCGGGCCTGCGTTGGGGATCAGGTCTGGAACGCAGCGAAAGCCCTCAACGGAGCGCCCAATAATCTGTACGGAGCCCGTTGCGCGCGCAACCTCGGTAGCCGTGCGTACCAGCATCGTGCCGCTTTCGAGTGTGAGGCTCGCCTTGTCCGTGCCCATCCGGGAACTGCGCCCACCTGCGAGAACGAACCCGGCTACGGTGGGCTCGGACATGAGAGAATCGTAACACTCGGGGTTATACATGCTGGCAGCGATGCACCCCTATGTGCGGGTATAATCAAGGAAACAGGACGATGATGTGTTGTTTGGAAAGTCGGCGGATGTTTGTGGCTGTGGCGGCGCTTGCTGCGTGCGGTGCCAGCGTCGAAGCTGCAACGTTGGTTAAGCAAACGGCCGTCCCTCCCCGTATCCGCAGCGTCGTCCGCGCCGATAGTCGCGGCAGGCTGGTGCGCACGGTCGTCGTGACACCTCGTCTCGTGCAGCCACGGGTTGTGGACGCAGGCGATGTAGCAGCGCCCGCCATCCCGGCCAACGCAGAGATTCCTGCACTGGTGGAAGCTGCCGCCCGCAAATATGACGTAGATCCGCTCCTCGTGCACTCCGTGATTCAGGTCGAAAGCAATTACAATCCCTATGCTGTGTCGCCGAAGGGCGCTCAGGGTCTGATGCAGCTCATGCCAGGCACGGCTCGGCGGTTTGGAGTCAGCAACTCATTCGATCCTGCCGAGAACATCGAGGGTGGCGTTCGTTACCTGAAGTACCTGTCATCTCTTTTTCCGCAGGATCCCCGGCTCGCGATCGCGGCCTACAACGCGGGTGAGGGTGCGGTCTGGAAGTACAACTACCAGATTCCGCCGTACCGCGAGACCGAGCATTACGTCTACAAAGTGGCTGAACGGTATGGCAAAGCACGACGCAAGGCCGAAGAGGTCAAGACCGCGGCAGTCCCGGCTCGCCCCGAGCCCGAAGCTTCGGCTGAGCCCGCCGCACCCTCCTACGCCGCAGTCGAATCCTACATCGACGCGGACGGGCGGCTACATCTTCGGACCGCTTCCGGCAGCCAGTGATCTTGCATGCCGGACTTACCCCTTGACCGCTGTTGCGCTCTGATGCTTGCGCTGGCGGGGTTCGCCCTTCCGCAGGCGCCCGCTCAGAACACGGTCACAGCAGTCCGGCACTGGACGTTGAACGACGTCACGCGTGTGGTGGTTGAGACCACCGCGGACTTCACGTTTGCGAAAGATCGCGTACCGAATCCAGACCGCCTGTTCTTCGACCTTAGCGGTATGGGCGTCCGTGTAGCGGGTCGCCGGGTCGCCAACGTTCGAGTCAACGATCCGCGTCTAAAACAGATTCGCGTGGCCGAGACGCAGCCAGGCGTGGCACGCGTGGTGTTCGACCTTGCCGAGGGTGTTGACTTTTCCGCCTCGCAGCTGTCCAATCCGCCGCGACTTATCGTGGAGCTGAGGTCTTCCCAGACCGCGGCGGCGCCTGTGCCGGGGATCTCGTCTGCTGCCAGGCCCATGGAGTTGCCTGCGGAACGTGAACCCGTACGAGAACCTTTGCTGGTCTCGCCGGGTCCGGCGCTTCCACGCGCATCGGAGAAAGCGGTTATTTCAAGAGCGCCCGTGATTCCGCCGAGCGCGCGCAAACGCACGCCACTACCGCCCCCGCCCACTCCGGCCAAACTGGATGGCTCCCAGTCCATGACCCGGGTGCTTGGACTTAAGGTCGGGCGCATTGTGATCGACGCGGGGCACGGGGGACACGACACTGGAACCATTGGCCCGGCGGGCGTACTCGAAAAGGAGCTCGTGCTCGATGTCGCCAGGCGCCTTGGCGCGCTCGTTGAATCAAAACTGAACGCCGAAGTAGTGTACACGCGCAGTGACGACACGTTCATCGCACTCGAAGGCCGCACTGCGCTGGCGAACGAGAGCCGGGCGGACTTATTCCTGTCGATCCATGCCAACTCCTCGCCCTCGCCTTCCTCCTCGGGCGTGGAGACGTACTACCTGAACTTCACCAGCGATCGAGCCGCGCTCGAAGTCGCAGCGCGAGAGAACGCCAGTGCGCAGAGCACTGTGTACGAGCTGAAAACTCTGCTGCAGAAAATTGCGCTGCAGGACAAGGTTGAGGAGTCGCGCGAGTTCGCGCATCTGGTGCAACAGGCTCTCTACAATGCCAGCCTTCGCAATAACCCGCGCACGCGCGATCGCGGAGTAAAGAAGGCCCCGTTTGTGGTGCTCATCGGTGCGTCCATGCCCAGTGTGCTGGCTGAGATTGGATTCGTCACCAATCCGCGTGATGAGGCGCTGTTCCTTAAACCTGAGTTCCGGCAGAAGATCGCCGAAGGATTGTATAGCGGTCTATCCCGCTACGCGGCTACGCTGAGCCAGTTCCAAGTCGCTCAAAAGTAGCAGTGGACTCGGCGGTGTCATGCACCAGGTCCGGTGAGCCGAGCGTCTGCACAGGGTCACGGCCGACAACCTGATCTCGTCCGTTCCGCTTAGCCGTATACAGGGCCTCATCGGCGATGGAGATCATCTCTCTGGCCGATAGCCGGCCACCGAACGCTGAGGTAGCACCGAAGCTGCAGGTGACCGCGATTCCGCCGCCTTTGAAGCTAACGCGGTCGGAGCGGAGAGCCACGCGGACGCGATCAGTAAGCCAGGCAGCGTTCGACAGATTCGTTCCAGGCAGAACGATCAGGAACTCCTCACCGCCATACCGCCCCACGGAGTCGTACGGCCGCAGAGAATCGCGCATAATGATCGCCGAGTGACGCAGGGCAGCGTCGCCGCCGTCGTGCCCCCAGGTATCGTTGATCTGCTTGAAGTGGTCGAGATCCGCCATGGCCACGCCAACCCATGTACCCTCACGTCGTGAGCGGGAAAGCTCACGATCGAGGTGCTCGAGGATGGAAGCCCTGTTCCAAAGCCCGGTCAGATTGTCGCGGGTCGCCTGGATTCGCAGCTCTTCTCTCGCCCGAACAAGTTGCTCCTGCAGTTCGACGATGCGCGTTCCGGCGCGCAGTCTCACCTTCAGTTCATGCTTGTCGAAAGGCTTGGTGATGTAGTCGTCCGCCCCTGCATCCATGCCCGCCACGACGTCTTCCTTCTCGTTCCTTGAGGTTAGGAGAAGGAGGTAGGTATAGGGTTCACGTGCGGCCTGGCGAATCATCCGGCAGAGATCCGGTCCCGAGTATCCGGGCATCATCCAGTCCAGGATCGCAAGCGCCGGAGCGTCTTCAGCGCTTAGAAGTCGCCATGCCTCGGTTCCGTCGCACGCCGACAGCACATCATATCCCCAGCCGCGGAGGGTCTGCTCCAGCAGACGGCGTGAGAGCAGGCTGTCATCGGCGATCAGCACTCTCATGCGCTCAGTCCCTCATGCCTCGATTTGATCCGTCGAACTTGGTTCATGCGCCGCCAGGCGGATTGCAGCCTGTACCTTCACCATGCTTATCGGAACAGGAAGCTCCGAAGTTTAGGATTTAGCGCTCGGTTAGAACCGCCTCAGGCTACGCAGGAGAGGGTAAGTATCCCGGCCGTTCGGGAGGTTGACCGCGTCGACAGGGCGCCACTTTCCGTCCATAGAGCCAATATACAGCGCTTTGTCCTTCTCCGCACCCATGAGAATCACGGTCAGATCCCGGCCGGGATACCCCAGCGCACGAATTTGCATCTCGCCCGCGCCTTCGCGCCACCGGTCGGACGACGGATCACCCAGCTTTCGCCGCACCGCGTGGTAATCGTCGGCGGATGTAAGGCCGAGCTCTGACTGCATCACCGGCGCGTAGCTAACCCGGCCTTCCCGGTCGGAGCGGAAGACGACGATCAGCAGCACACACGCGAGCACTCCAGCCGCGAGAGCCCCGAGGATCAAGCGGCCGAGCCGCCGTTCCGTACCGGATTCGAAGCGGATGCCGACAGGCGGCGCCGTTGCCGCAGCAGCCGGCTGCTCAGTTTCCGTGCGTGGCGTCTGCCCGGGACCTCGCGGCATCTCGATGACGCGGCGCACATGAGGTACGATCTGGCCGACCCGGTACTCCACTTCGCGCGTTAGTCCCACGATTACGACGGGCTCTTCGATCTTCGAGAGCTCTCCCACGTATCTCCGGGGGATCCAGATCTCCTGACCCGTCTTTGTATTAGCGACCAGCAGCTCGGACCAGTCCGCCCGGCGCAGCCTCCACTCGTTGTGTTCCACTCCGACGATCGCCGGGTAGAACGAGAAAGGCCGGTGCTCCAGCTGATCGTACGGAGGCGGGAGCAGCGGGACAGACATCGACATGTTCATCTTAATGCAGTGGCGCGAAGGCGGCTCCTGCGGTTTCCTCGCGTATGGCAATCGCAGCCGGTGGGCTGGCGTAGTCTCCCACAATCAGCACAACCGGGACATTAGCCCCGGTCTGCGCATCCGCAGGCACCCGGACGTTGAGCTGTAGCATGCCGGAGATCAACCGCGGCGCGACTCCGACGTACTCTGGCGCAGCTTTACGTCCACCGATGAGCACTTCGACGGGTAGCTGTGGCCGCACGACGAGATCTGCAGGCACGGGAGTGCCTTCGGGGACGGCGGGCTGGACTAGACCCGCCCCGTGCGCGAACAGAACGATCGTCGAACCCCGTCTCGCCGGCTGAGACGCGGAATTCGGTGCTCCGTCCTCGTTCAGCGCCGCCGCCTGGCCCGAACCTGTTCCGGCGGCTGTGAACAGGCCGGGGCTCGCCGGCTGCACACCGACCGTAACAGGCAGGCTTGTTACGCCATCGGCTTCGATGGCGATACGAACGCTGTCCTTCCCTGCTGCACCATATGGGATCTGCCCGGCAACGACTCCCGAGCGCAGCCAAAGAACGGGCACGGGCTGTTCGTCCACCAGGACCCGAACACCTGCCACGGAGGTTGCAAATCGTCCATGTCTGTCGAGCGTGCTGGACACAAGAGATTCGGAGCCGAACCCGGCGCCGCCAATAATGAAAAACTGGCCCGGCGCCACCCGGCCTGGAACCCATGTGGCGGCATTTACAATCCCTGCACCGGCGATTGTCGGCCGCGGTGCGGTTATTGGGATCGCAAAAGCAGGTGACCGCAAAGGCACACTAGCGACGACCAGGTTCAGGACTCCTTCGGTTCGAAGGAGCTCGCGCGGGATGGTGACAGTTAGCGTCCCGCTGTCGACTACAGTGGCCTGCAGCGGCATCCCGCTTGCCTCCACCGACATGCCCGCTGCGAACGCCGCACCGGAGATCGTTACGCGTGTGTCGGGCGAACCAGCCGTTAGCGCTGGCGGTGTCACTGCCGTGATTGTCGGCGCAGCCGTGACGGAGACCTTCACCGGCACGCTCACGGTGTCCGCGGCGGATCTGATGACGATGTTCCCGGTGTGCTCACCAA
>DASQEG010000626.1:0-7972 GCA_035633775.1 Bryobacteraceae bacterium | reverse complement strand
TTGGACTGATGTAGACACAACCCCGTTCTTCTGTGCCGGCGAGATTCAGTACAGCGTACGTGAACGAGCTGCGCGCATGAAAGCGGGCGATCTCGCCTTCAACGTCCTTCAGCGCATCGACCATGGTGAGGTCGTTGTGAGGCCAGTTGCCGCTGCCGAACGTCTTTCGCAGGTGATCGATGCTGCTCATGTACGCGCGATAGTCGAGTTCCGCGAGCGCAGGTCCGAGGGGAACGAGCTTGAAGGTCTTTGTGGAATGGAATGCCGGTACGGTGAAATCCGGTGAGACGAAACTGGACTGCGCTTGCGGGCGCCGAGGCACCACGGTGAAGTCTCGCAATGTGATCTGCTTCGGCTCGTGGCCGGCATTCGACAGAGCTTCGTCGAGTTCCAGAAGGTGAGCACGGCCCAGCTCAAGCGTATGTTCGTGAGGCTGATAGGTGGTGCCTGCCGTGTAGTCGCGGAACGGCGTGCGCATCTGCTCGATGTGAGCGCCGAGAACGTGGGCCACTGGACGGGAGTGCGTCCATTCTTTCAGCCGTCGAATGCTGGCACGATAGGCCTCCCAATCCGTTACGTACAACCGGCCGGGGTAAAGCGAGTCACCGGTCAGCAGGACGCCGGTTTTGCGGTCGTAAAGAGCAATGCTCACCGCGTCATGTCCGGGGATCGGCAGCACATCGACCGCTCTGTCGCCAAGCTCGACCACGCCGGGCGTCACAGGCCAGTTCGAGATGTTGAACTCCTTCGCGATCTCCGAAGCATTGGCGGGAACCACATGGGCGATGCTTGCAACCTCAGCGTCACCTGCCGTGTGATCACCATGACCGTGCGAGTGGACTGCGATCAGTTCAGGAGATGCTTTGTTGCGCGCTTTGGCGTGACGTTCGAGGAGACCACGCACCACAGCTGCCGTGCCTGGCGCGGTCCCCGCACCTGTGTCGAGCAGCAGAGCTTTCTGCACACCGAAGATCAGGTACAGAAAGGGTTTTTCGTAGTGCGCACAACCGGACTGGCGCAGAATGTACAAATCCTCGTTGTAGGCGCGAACGGTCCACGCGGGCTGCTCCATACAGTCTCCGGAACCTTCGGTCCAGGAGTGCGGGAGCGTGCCCGTCTGCACTTGCGCAAACAACGGCACCGACAGTGCCAGAAGACCGAACCCGGGCCACATGGTTAAGCAATGATGTCGTGAAGCACGTTCCCGTGCACGTCGGTCAGGCGGAAGTCACGCCCGCTATAACGATAAGTGAGTTTGGTGTGGTCGATGCCCATCAGATGCAGCACAGTCGCATGGACATCGTGAACATGCACCGGCTTCTCAACTGCCTTGAAACCGAAGTCGTCGGTCGCACCGTAGATCGTGCCGCCCTTCACCGCGCCCCCGGCCAGCCACATGGTGAATCCGAACGGGTTGTGATCGCGACCTCGCTTCACACCTCCTCCCCCGCCGCCCACCTCGCGGACCGGAGTACGGCCGAACTCGGACCCACAAATTACCAGGGTGTCGTCCCAGAGCCCGCGCCCCTTCAGGTCCTTCACGACGGCAGCGAACGCCTGATCGGAGTTTCGCGCGTTCACCTTGTGCGCCATGATGTCACCGTGCGCGTCCCAGGGATCGCCTTTTGCGTAGTAGACCTGCGTCATGCGGACGCCCTTCTCCGCCAGTCGTACTGCCGTGAGGCAGCCGCGAGCAACGTGGCCGGGACCATAAAGGTCAAGCGTTGCCTGTGACTCCTTGCGAACATCAAACCCGTCCGGAGCCTCCGTCTGCATGCGGTAAGCGACTTCCATCGACTTGATCATGGCTTCCACATGCGCGTCGGGTGCAGCGCCGCGCTCCTTCTCGAGCTTTGCAAGCAGATCGAGTTCGCGCCGCTGCTCGGCAAGATGGAAGCGGGGATTGTTGACGTAACTGACGAGCTTCTTCGGTTCGAAAGTCTTCTCGACTTCTACCTTCTTTGGCTTGGCACCCTTGTCCATGCTGTCCATCGCCATCTCGGGCATTGGCTCATCAGGCGAGTCACCGCCTACCTTGTTCGTGATGTAGGTGCCCTGATTGATGGCCGGAAGAAAGCCATTGCCCCACAAAGGCGGTCCCACTGTGGTCGGCACATCGGGGCATAGCACCATATAGCCCGGCAGGTTGTTGTTTTCGGTTCCCAGACCGTACGTGATCCAGGCCCCCATCGAAGGTCTGCCGGCCTGATTGGCGCCGGTATTCATCATCAGACACGCAGGTTCATGATTCGGGATCTCGGTGTGAACCGAGCGAATCCAGCAAATGTCGTCGACCACCTCCGAAAGCTTGGGCCATAGATCGCTGACGTCCATGCCGCACTGCCCGTACTTCTTGAACGAGAATGGTGACTTCATCAGGGCGCCCGTACGACGCTCCGTCTTAACTTCGCCGCCTGGCAGCGGTTGACCGTCGAACTTCTCCAGCATAGGCTTCGGGTCGAAGCTGTCGATGCTTGAGAGTCCGCCGTTCATGAACAGGAAGATGATCCGCTTGACGCGCTGGGGATGATCGAGCTTTGTGAGCACTCCTCCGCCATCTGGCGAAACAATCGCACCGGCGCTGGCGAGCGATTCGCCGAGCATTCCTGCAAACGCCATCATGCCGAAGCCGTTGCCAATCTTACGCAACGCTTCGCGTCTGGTTTTCGGCTGTGCCTTGTGGTGTGACATGGTCCTAAGCTGTCCTCAATTGATGTAAAGGAACTCGCTGGAACTCAGGAGCACCTTGATGTACCGTCCCCACGCAGTGGGCTCGTATTTCACTTCAGGACGGGCCGGAGGTCCGGGACCCCGCGGCGCACCCATGCCCATGCCCATTGCGCCCGGCATGACACCGCCCATCATGCCCATTCCCATTTCCGGTGGCTTTGGCATTTCTCCGTCTGTCATCACCGGCATATCCGAATCGGCTGGTGTGGGCTCTTCCGTTGCTTCGGTCTTGGGCTGGCCGGGGGCTTCTGTTTTACCGTCGGCTACCGCAGGCCCTTCCGGCTTGCCGGCCAAAGAAGCCTGCACCGGCGAAGGTGATCCCGTGCCACCGTCCGAAACCACTTTTCCCGGCTCAGCCTTTCGCTTCTTTGCTGCTTCTTCTTCGGCGCGCTTTTTGGCCTCTTCGTAAGCCCGAAGCGGTTCCGCCTTCAGATACTCGATTCCGAGCCGGACCTCGGATTCCGACGGCTCACGTCCGTAGGCCATCTGGTATGCCTTGCGGATGCGCGAACGATTGTCCGGTTCCGCGGCAATGCGCTTCACGAACTCCTCCGCTTGTATCTGCATGAAGTCGCTGTTCATCAGGAACAGGCGCTGCAGCGGAACGGTGGTCGTGAATCGGCGTTCAGCCGAGATGCTCGGATTTGGGAAGTCAAACAACTGCAGGTACTGGTCGAGCTTGTAGCGGCTGACCTTACCGTAGACCGTCCGTCGGTTGAATGCAGGCGTCAGATCCTCCGAAGGCCCGCCAAGACCCTTGTCCAGATTGCCTGAAACCAGCAGAATCGAGTCTCGCAACTGCTCGGCATCCAGACGCTTCGGATTCGCGCGCCAGTAGAGCCGGTTGTCGGCATCCTTCGTCATGGCCGCCGCGTTGCTCGCCGTACTCAACTGATATACGGAGCTCAGCATGATCTCGCGATGCAGCTTCTTGGTTGAGTAGCCATCCGCGACGAACTTCGAGGCCAGGTACTCGAGCAACTCCGGGTTTGTGGGACGCTCCCCTGTGGTTCCGAAGTTGCTTGGGGTGTCCACAATGCCCGTTCCGAAGTGACCGCGCCAGATCCGGTTCACATACACGCGGATTGCAAGAGGCTGCTTTACAATCGCCTCGGCAAGTTCCAGCCGTCCGCTGCCTGCAGAAAACCGCCTGGGTTCGCCGTCGCTGAGTACGCTCAGGAATTGCCTCGGCACCGGATCACCCAATGCCTCGGGATTACCGCGAATGTGCAAGGGCAGATCCTTGTGCGCCGGCAGGTCTTTTACGCCATGCACGAAGGGAAAGTAGGGCGCGAGCTTTTTGCGTTCCGCTTCGATGTCGGACCGCACTGCTGTGAGCTGCGTCTGTGCAGAAGCGCCCAGCCGACTCTCAAGTCCCCATCCGCGGAACAACAGCAGGCCGGGCTTGATGTTCCGCATGCCCATTGCCATCATGGCGTTGGGATCATCGTTGTCGTTGAGCTCGCGCAGAAAGACCTCGGTCCAGAAGAAGTTTTGATCCTCGGGTAGGGCCTTCAACTGCAAGCTGCAGCCGGGACAAAAGTCCTCGTTTGTGATGAAGTTGCTCGGCTTGTTCGTGCGCTTCTTTCGCTTCGTGCCCTCCAGCGCTTTGTCGGCGATGACTTTGTTCTCTTCGTTGATCTCGTTGCGCGCGAGCATCACCGAGACAATGTCCTGCTGGAACTTGTCTGCCAGCTTCTTTGCGTCCTGGGGCTTGCTGGTCGGGCGCTTCATCATCGCCTGCCACGCTTCCTTGTACTTGTACTTCTCCGTGGTCTTCGCCATGTAGCGGATCCACCGGTCCAGCAACTCGAAGTCGAGCTTGCGCTTTTCCACAACTTCAGCCATCTGCTTCTTTGGCGGTCCGGTCACCTCCCAAACAGCCTCCAGGTAGTTCGAAGCCTGGTAAGCCAGCGATTGCGAGAGTTGCGCGGCGAAGTTGTTCTGCATCTCGGTCAGCATCTTCTGCTTGATGTCGACCTGCTCCTCAACAAGCGTGTATTTAGCAACGACAGACTTCGGCGCCATCGGGTACTCTTCGTACTGCGTGTTGTAGAACACCCCGGCGATTGCGTAATAGTCGGTCTGCGGGACGGGATCGTATTTGTGGTCATGGCACCGGGCGCATCCGACGGTCAGTCCGAGAAACCCGCGTGTGACCACGTCGACGCGATCATGCCGCTCATCGGCGCGCGTTACCTCGGCCGAGCCGTTGTCGTAGTACCAGGGACCCAAACCCAGGAAGCCCGTCGCCGGCAATGTTTTGTGCCGTGACTTCAGATCCAGTTGATCTCCGGCGAGTTGTGCCTTGACGAACTGGTCGAAGGGCAGGTCATCATTGATCGCCTGAATCACCCAGTCGCGATACATGTACGCATTTGGATATGGGTTGAAGCCGCGCCGCATCGGGTCGAGGCTGCGATAATCGTCCTCGCCGTAACGAGCAACGTCGAGCCACATGCGTCCCCATCGCTCACCGTACTGTGGCGATGCAAGCAGCCGGTCCACCACCCTGGCGAAGGCATCTGCTGACTTGTCCTGCTCAAACGCTCGCACCTGTTCCGTTGTGGGGGGCAGTCCTGTCAGGTCGAGACTCGCACGCCGCAACAGGTCTCGCCGGCTGGCAGGTGCGACAGGCGCTATTCCTTCCTTCTCGAGTTTTGCGAGGATGAAACGATCTATATCCGTCCTGGCCCACCTGGAATCCCTCACGGTGGGTGGTGCGGGTTTGCTCAGTGGCTGGAACGACCAGAACTTTCGTTGCTCTGGATGGATGATGTAGCCGCCGACCGTCTTTGCCCCGTTCGTAGCAGAATTCGTGGCGGCAGGCCATGCCGCCCCGGCCTTCACCCACGCACTCAGGGCTTCAACCTCACTGTCCTTAAGCTTTCCGCCCATCGGCATTCGCTGTTTGGCATCGCTGTGACGCAGCAGCTGGATCAGGAGGCTTTTTTCAGGATCGCCGCTAACGATCGCAGGACCGCGCTTGCCGCCCTTCTGCAAGCCTTCTGCACTGTCCACGCGCAGGCCGCCCATAGCAGAACTGCTGTGGCAGGAATAGCAATTCGTGGCAAGTACCGGGCGCACCTTGCTTTCGAAGAAGTCAGGTGAAGCTGCGTCCGGCGTTTGCGCCAGAGCAACCGTCCCACCGAGCCCAATCAAAGCGAATAAAGAACGGAACTTCAGGTCTGATCGACACCACATTGGGCGGCATTCTCCCGGAAACGCAACATTGAGGCACGCAAGCGACGCGGGAAGATGTGACGGGAGTAAAGCGCGACGGGGCGGAAGGCGGGTTCAGGGTCGGGCGAACAAGCAGCCGCTTGTCCTCACGACGTGATTCTATTTGTAGCGCTCGCAGCCGGCATTGTCAACGTGCACTGGCGTTCTGGTGCCACTCGCGCTACACTGCCAGTACCTCGTCGTTCAACGTGCGTCTCGTCAGCGCGCCGATCCCACTCGGAGACATCAGAATGTGTTTTGGCTGCCGCAGACACCATGCTGCGTTTGCATTCCTGCTTGTCCTGACGACGGTTTGCTCAGGCTCGGAGCGGCCTCGGCGCTCCGCGGCGGACAAGCCGCGCACATCGCCACCCAGGGCCGGCGTCAGGACTCCGGGGATTCAGATTCCCTTCACGTCCCTTCAGGCGGAAGCGCAGATCCCACTGAATGGCCCGGTTGCCGGTCTGGCTCTCGGCAAAGAAGTCTTCGCAGCCGTTGAAGCAAACAGTGCCCTTGCGAAGCTGGATTTGAAGACCAACAAATTCGATGAGCTGAAGCTTGAGGGATTGAAGCCCTGCGCGCCTCCCGTATCGGCATTTGACGGAATCTGGATAGCCGATTGCAGTTCCGGAAAGCTTCTAAAGCTCGACGCGAAAGTGCCGAAGACGGCCGGATCGATCGATGTTATGGCGCTGCCTGGCGCAGGCACCGTAACTGCGGGCCCGGACAGCGTCTGGCTTCTTTCCGATTCGAGGACAATCCTGTCGCGTGTCGACCCGGAGAAATACGCGGTGGTTGCCGAGACGCGTTTGCCTCCGCAGTGCTCATCGGTCGCTTACGGTGAGGGTGCGCTATGGGTGACATGTCCATCGGAGAATCAGGTGCTGCGCATCAACACACTTACCAACGTCGTTGAGCAGCGTATCAAGGTCGAAGGTGCACCTTCGGTTGTGACAACGGGAAGCGGGAGCGTTTGGGTGCTGACCAAAGAGGAGGGCAAGGTCGTGCGCATCGATCCAAAGACGCACAAACCAGTCGCAACGACGGAGTTGAAGGCACCTGCAAAACAGGCGACGATGGCGTTCGGTGAAGGCGCCCTCTGGGTGAGCCTGCCGGACTTTCCGCTTAGTCGGATCGATCCGGGGACGGACGCTGTTGTCCAGCAGTTTGGGGGCGAAGGCAGTGGACTTGTAATGGCCGGCAATGGTTCCGTGTGGCTTGTTGCTTCCGGGAGCAATGTCGTGCGCCGCTACGATCCGAAACGCATCCGCGCGACGTTTGCAGAGTAGTGCGCAACGTGCGCTTTACACGCTCGACGACGGGCCGGAGGACGGGCCACGCACGCTGTGCTTGTTCTTACGACGTGTGGAGAAGGCAAGTAGGGCTCGGTTCGCGGGCACGCAAACTCTGCAGGCCAGCCGGCGTATGACCGAATAATTATCCAGCAACCCGATCGCGGCTCACGGCAGTGATTCCGAGAGCCAACATGACGATCGCAGGAAAAAGGCGGTTGCTGCCACTTCTGGATGGCCTCAAGGAGTGCGGACATTGGCCTGCTATGTTGCGCGACCGCTTGAGTATCCTGTTGCCTGCGGTATCTTTGCAGGAAATGACCAGAGATGAACAGCAGCGGCGAGCGTTCCTTGCAGCGACTGGAAAGTACCTGTCGCTCACGTTTGCGAGCCGAGCTCTGTCTTTTTCAGCACCCCGACTTACCAAAGACCCCTTTACGCTCGGCGTTGCGTCTGGCGACCCTTGGCCCGATGGAGTACTGCTATGGACGCGGCTGGCACCCGAGCCCCTCGCCGGCGGTGGCATGCCCGGCGAGGACGTCGAAGTCGATTGGATTGTCGCCGCCGACGAACAGCTGAAGCGCGTGGTGAAGCGCGGCCGAACAGTTGCCAGGCCAGAACACGCGCACTCGGTACATGCTGAAGTACGCGGTCTGGAACCTGCGCGCTGGTACTGGTATCAGTTTCGGGTCGGCTCACACGTCAGCCCTGTGGGCCGAACCAGGACC
>DASQEG010000625.1:0-3925 GCA_035633775.1 Bryobacteraceae bacterium | reverse complement strand
GATTTCGGGATCAAAACGATTTCAGCTTCGATGCGGTTTCGATTCCCGCTGCGTGTCGTGGTCCCCGGCTGCAGACGGTGCTGCACGGCGAGGACGGCAGTGAGTTGCCCGAAGAGCCGTACACATCCGGCAAACGTGCTGCAGTGTCCCCTAAGTACACGTTGAGCGACGACCTTTGGGAATATCTGCAGTCGTACGCCGAAAAGCATCGGGCGAAGGGCAACGGGTTCGGCTTCGGCCTCTTCGGTCCTGATGATGTGGCCCGCACTTTGTCAGCTCGGTATCACAAGGACGGCTCGGAGATTCTGATACGGCAGAAGGGTCGCAACCCGCGGCGTCTCACTCCCCGGGAATGCGCGCGACTGATGGGCTTTGATGCGCCCGCCCATGAGAAGTTTGTCATCCGGGTATCCGATACGCAGGCTTACCGGCAGTTCGGAAATTCGGTTGTGGTGCCGGTTGTGCGGGCGGTTGCGGAGCAGGTGGTACGCTGCCTCGCGGAGCCTGTGGTCAACCGGCAATCAGCCTCTGGAACTTGAGCTTGCAGCCTTTTCGGGCTCGGATCTCGTTTTGTAATTCATGGAGAAGTATTTCACTGCCGCAACTCCAACGAACACACCTGTCATTGCCAGGAACTCTCGTGAGCCAAAAGGCTCGCGATAGAACAACCAGCCAAGCGCAAGGGCTACGACGGGATTGACATACGTGTAGGTGGATACGATTGGCACCGGCAGGTGCTCCATCGCGTAGATGAATGCGCTGTAGCCAACAACGGAACCGAAGATGACCAGCCACGCTGCCGCCAGCACGCCTCGTGTGCTGAGATGCACCGGGTGCTCGGGTATAAGAAGAGCAAAGGGTAGATACGTCAATCCCGCAGCAAGCTGCTGAACTGCGCCGCTCACCACAGGATGCGCTTCAGTCTTCAGCCGCCTTTGCAGCAGTGACCCTAGACACCAGCAGAGCGCTCCAGCCTGCAGCAGGATAAATCCGCCAACCAGACCGGGACCAGTGGTCACACTCGCAGATGCCGCTCCGGGCGCGAACAGCAGCATCACGCCTGCAAAGCCGATGGCGATGCCACCCAACGTCGGAAGATGCAGCCGTTCCCCGCCCGGCAGCAAAGCCTCGAGCCCAACCATCCAGAACGGCGAGATTGCCACCATCAGGGCTGCGACGCCGCTCGGAATCCACTGTTCGGAGACGACGAGTGCACCGTTGCCGCCACCGATGGCCAGCGCTCCATACAGAGCTGTCATGCGCAGTTCGCGTCCGCGCGGAAGTTTGGCCCTGAGCAACAACGCTCCGAGCACCATCAGGATCCCGGAAGCCAGGAAACGGCCCGATATAAGCATCAGCGGCGGAAACGACTCCAGAGCCATGCGAATACCGAGGTATGTCGTGCCCCAGAAGAAGTAGGTCGCAAATAGGGCCAGCCACGCCTTCCAGTGTGGATGCCTGTTCAAGAACCTCAGGGTAGCACCGCATCCACGACACAGCGCGACGCCCTGCAAGCCCGGACTGGAAGTTTCCCTCAGTATTCACGACATCTGTTGCTGTGTCGAAAACAACACGTCGAGAAGTAGATCAGTTCTGTTGTTGATTGCTGTCGCTTTGAAGCTCTACTTCTGATGCAAAGCCGCAGTGGGCGAGCCGAGGCCCGCCCACTGCATCCCCTAATCGCCCTGCTCGCCGGCCGCGATGGGTTCTGTCTCGAGCGGAACCTGAGTCTGCACGAGTACCAGCGCTGCTTCGGCCAGGCGCATGTCGGCCCGGCGTTCCTCCTGCAAGGTCTCCTGCAGTGGGTTGAGCACCTCTGCTATACCGAGTTGCTCAGCGATGGCCACTGCGGTCTCGTAGCAGCCAATTTCGTAGTGCTCCATCTTGCGAGCGGCAGCCGCGATTGCCACATCGCGAACGGGTCCGGCGGCTTTGCCGGCAACCAGTTCCGCATCGGCGATCAGCCCGGATACCGCCGAGGGAACCTTTCCCTGCGGCTCCTCGCCAGCGTCCTTCAGAATTGTCTCCAGACGCGAGATCTGCATGGCAGTCTCCTGAGCATGCTCACGGAAGACAGCCTGCAGGCGCTCGTCGCTAAGCGACTCAGCCAGTGCTCTAAGTTGAACTTCCTGCTCGGTCTCGGCGCCGTACAGGAAACGGGCGTCCTGCAGCAGCAGGTCGTAAAGAGTTTGGTCCATGGTCGCCTCCTCTACAGAAGAGACTCGGCAGCACGACAATGGGCAACCAGGGATTGCACGCAGGCCGAGCAGTTAAGCAGTCGTGATCTCGCGCTGGATGGCGTACTTCACAAGGCCGGCCACATCGTGAATGTCGAGCTTTCGCATGAGGCTGGCGCGATAGGTATCCACGGTCTTGGGGCTAAGCTGAAGACGTGAGGCGATGTCCTTGGCCCGGATGCCATCAACCAGAAGCTGGAACACCTGGTACTCACGCGAACTGAGTGACTCGATCGGGTCCGTTGACCGGGAACGACCTGCAGGCGCGAGAAACACCTTCTCAAACTCGAGCTGCGGGGAGACGTAAATGCTCCCTGAGCGAACCCGGCCGAGCGCTTCGAACAGTTCAGCGCCATCGGCAGACTTCAGCAAGAAGCCTGTCGCACCCGCGCGGAGCGCTTCCAGCGCCATCTTACGATCGCCTCTGGATGACATCAGCAGAATGCGCGTACGACAACCCGACTCGCGGATCTGACGGACCAGCTCAAGGCTGAACAGCCTTGGGATGGAGTAGTCGATCAGACCGAGATCGGGCTGCAGTTCCTGGAGGCTCTGTGACGCCGTGGGGCCGTCGGCACACCCCGGCAGCACGTGAAAACGACCACTCGCCTCACACAGTCTGGCGATGCCTTCCCGGATGAGCGGATACTCGTCCGCGATAAGTAATGAGGTGGTTGCGATGGTGTCCATAGGCGTACGTAGGGACAGCCCTTTGCGAGCGCTACTTCTGCCAGGGATTGTCTTCCTGCAGGAGAAGTGAGCTGGGAGGCGGGGGAATCTCAGACTTATTTGAGGCGGGAGCACGGCGGGCTCTGGTGCAGCGACCAGAAACCCGCCGGAAGAGAGATCAGGAGAAACTGCGAACAGCGGCTGCTTCGTCGTCGAACACTTCGAAAACGGTGTACAGCTTGGTGATCTGCAGCAGGTCCTGAACCCGCTTGGTCAGGTTCAGCAGCTTCAGCTGTCCACCCTGATTGGTAACACTGGTGAATCCGGATACCATCTCACCGATCCCCGAGCTGTCGATGTAATTCACATCGGCGAGGTTCAGCAGCAGCTTCTTGTTCCCTCTGGTCGTCATGTCGCGGAGGGTGTCGCGAAACGTGCTGGACCCCTCACCTAACGTTATTTTGCCGGACGCATCGATGACGGTCACGTCCCCTACCTGGCGCGTTGTCAGTTTGACACTCACCCTGCCATCCTCCTGTCAGGACTGTTGCCTGTTCTTGTGAACTACAAGTGTAACTTCCGTGCCCAGTGGCGGCTGCCCTCTTTCCATTCGGAATTCGTCAACGAATGCCTGAATCAGCAGCAGTCCCCGCCCGGACTGGCGCAACAGGTTCTCCTCTGCCAAAGGGTCAGGCAGCTCGTTCATCTCGAACCCCTCGCCTTCGTCCGAGATCACGATTCGAAGCGAGTCACGTTCAGTGCGGACCGACAGGTGAACCTTCTTACGCAGGTTGTACCTGTTTCCGTGGACCACTGCATTCACTGCGGCTTCACGAACAGCCATTCCCAGCTTATGCAGATGTTCTTCTTCGAAGCCTGCTTCTTCGGCAGCCTTCAAGACCACCGTTTCTGCCGTGTCCACGCTCTCGAGAGTGGACTCGAGCAGCATCTCGACACTGCCCGATGGTCCGCTCTGGTGATCAGCCATAAAGGTTTGGTAGCTATGGCCAAGCGGCCAG
>DASQEG010000624.1:0-8785 GCA_035633775.1 Bryobacteraceae bacterium | reverse complement strand
GAAAGCCGGATGGCCGGTCTGGCGTAATCACTAAACACAAAGAACGTGGCGCCGAACGCCCTTATCTTCGACAGCGCCAGGCCGTTCACAATCGCCGCCATCGCGTGCTCACGAATCCCGAAGTGGAGATTCCTTCCTGCTGGACTGTCGGCCTGAAAGTCGCCTGCGCGCTCGAATGCGAGAGTCGTCTTGTTCGAGGGTCCGAGATCCGCAGATCCGCCAAGGAGCCACGGGATGCTTTGCGCAAGTCGATTGAGCACTTTGCCTGAAGCGTCACGGCCGGCGATCCCTCTCGAATCAGCAGGAAACGCGGGCAGATTCTGATCCCAACCCGCCGGAAGATCCCGCCGCTGCATCAGCTCAACTTCTGCCGCTAGATCCGGGTACCTGGTCCGGTAGGAGTTAAAGAGTTCCGTCCACTGCGCGCGGGCCTGCACGCCTCGTGCTCCGACTCCCGCGGCGAAATGCTCGTAGACAGGCTCAGGGACGAGAAAGCGAGCGTCCTCCGGCCAGCCATACGCCTTCTTTACGAGCCGCACCTCGTCCTCGCCCAACGGCTCGCCATGCGCCGCCGCCGTGTCGATTTTGTTAGGAGAGCCATAGCCGATGTGGCTGTCCAGAATGATCAACGTGGGTCGACCCGTCGTGCGTTGGAACACGCGCAGGGCATCCTGAATACTGTCCAGGTCATTGGCGTCTTCGACTCTCAGCACACTCCAGCCATACGCACGGAATCGAGCGCCAACGTCTTCGGTGAAGCTGATGCGAGTGCTGCCTTCGATGGTGATTTGATTGTTGTCATAGACCCAGCACAGATTGTCGAGTCCGAGGTGTGCGGCCAGAGACGCCGCCTCCGATGCAATTCCCTCCATCAAACAGCCGTCTCCGCAAACGGTATAAACCCGGTAGTCGAAAATCGGGAAGTTGGGGCGGTTATAGCGGTTTGCCAGCCATTTCTCGGCGACGGCCATGCCGACGCTGGTCGCAACGCCCTGTCCGAGCGGGCCCGTTGTCGCCTCCACGCCCGACACCCAGTGGTACTCGGGGTGGCCTGGAGCTTTACTGTCCAGCTGCCGAAAACGCCGAATATCGTCGAGGGTCACCGATGGAGAGCCGAGCTTCTCGTACTCAGAATTAACCGCCTGTGTCTTCGTCAGGTGGAGAACAGCCCAAAGGAGCATTGAGGCATGGCCGTTGGATAGGACGAAGCGGTCGCGGTTGGGCCAAATCGGATCAGTCGGATCAAACCGCATCACACGGTTCCACATCGTATAAACGAGCGGTGCCAGAGCCATTGGAGTGCCCGGGTGCCCGGAGTTGGCCTGTTGGACCGCGTCGATGGACAGCGTGCGAATCGTATCCACACATAGCCGGTCCAGGTCGAGTCCAGTTTTCAGTGATTGGGTTAATTGCGCACTGCTCATCGTTTGTCTCCCTGCAAAGATTCATTGACGTTGTGGGTTTCAAGCTCCGCGACTTTCCGAAGTCGCCTGCAGTGGCGCTCCGCCCCGGTGAATTCAGTTGCGAGGAACAGATCGACCAGCTCTCGCGCGACAGCGGGGCCGACGATTCGACCGCCGATGCAGAGAACGTTGAGGTCGTCGTCTTCAACACTCTGACGGGCGGAGAAGTGGTCGTGCACCACTCCGGCACGCACACGAGGCACCTTGTTTGCGCACACTGAGGCGCCCACGCCGCTTCCGCACACAGCTACACCGCGTTCGACATTGCCGGCAGCCACCGCCTTCGCGAGCGGAATCACGAAGTCCGGATAGTCGTCGCCAGGAGTCAAGGTGTGCGCTCCGAGATCGATGACGTCATGCCCACGCCCGCGGAGGTGAGCAACCAACATTTGCTTCAGTTCGAAACCACCGTGATCGGTGGCTACTCCTATCCGCATTCAATTTACTCCTTGTGATAATCAGGCGCGGTGCGGCTGCGCCGTTGCCCGACAGGGAGGGATCCCAAAGCCCGGTCGGGCCCCGCTCTCCGCAACCGCACAGCCGTGGTCCCGCCGAAAAAGGGAACGGGTCTATGCAGCGTGCAATGCTGTGTCTGTCTTGGCCGTTGATTTTGGTTCCGGGTTGAACCACCCTTCGGGCGGTACAAGCCCTAAGCCTGTCGTTGCGGGCCCCCAGGTACCGGGCTCGTACAGATGAATTGGAGTGTTCGCGGTCAATACTGGATCTACGATCCGCCATGCCTCCTCGATGTAATCCTCTCGAGCAAAGAGTGTCGCATCCCCGGCCATTGCGTCGGTGAGCACTCTTTCGTAGGCATCCATCTCCCCCGGCCGTGCATCGTGCGCCGCGAGCATCTCAATCGGCTCCCCGAGCATGTCGTCACACGGCGACTTCACCATGAGTCCGAGTGCGATCGTCACATCCGGACTAATTCGCAAGCGGAAGTGGTTGGCCGATGCGGGAGCATGAGAGAACAGTTGAGGCGGCCTGCGGAACCGGACTAAAACCTCAGTACAGTTCACTGGCAAACACTTGCCCGCACGGATGTAGACAGGGACTCCCTGCCAGCGCCAGGAAGCAATTTCCAGTCGTAAGGCTGCGAAAGTTTCTGTTGTGGAATCGGTCGCAACGCCGTTTTCAGCAAGGTAGCCCCGAAACTGACCGCGGATCACGCTAGCCTCGTCGAGCGGCTGAATGGCTTTCAGGACTTTGACCTTTTCGTCGCGAATCGACTCGCTGTCCATGCTGACCGGCGGGTCCATCGTCAGGTTGGTCAGGACTTGAAACAAGTGGTTCTGAATCACATCACGGATAGCGCCCGTCCTGTCGTAAAACGCGCCCCGTCCCTGAACCCCGAAGTTCTCGGCCATCGTAATTTGCACGCTTTCGATATGCGTGCGATTCCAAATGGGCTCCAGCAAGGAGTTCGCGAACCTTGTGTACAGGAGGCTGTGTACCGGGCGCTTGCCAAGATAGTGGTCAATCCGGAAGATCGCGCTCTCGTCGAATGCTCTCAACAGGATTGCGTTCAGGGCTCGCGCAGAGACGAGATCTGTTCCGAAGGGTTTCTCAACGATGACCCGCGCTCCTTTGGTGCAGCCGGACGCGCCAAGCCGCTCTATCACCATTCCGAACAACATGGGTGGAATTGCCAGATAATGTGCGGCCCGTGTGCTTCCCGCGAGTTCCCGCCGAATGGCGACAAACGTTGAAGCCTCGTTATAGTCGCCATCGACATAGCGCAACAACCCACACAGCTTCGCGACGGCAGCGCGGTCGACCTCGCCACCGTGCCTTTCAATGCTGTCCAGTGCTCGCGCCTGAAACTGGTCAAGTGTCCAGCCCGATTTGGCGACGCCGATTACCGGAACATTTAGGCTGCCACGCTTCACCATCGCAAGAAGTGAGGGAAAGATCTTCTTGTAAGCCAGGTCGCCCGTTGCGCCGAAAAATACGAATGCGTCAGACTGGGGAGTGCCCATCATCGTCTCCTCAAGCGGCCTCTTTGCCCGCGGCCTTCTCAACGTGCCCACCGAAGTGGTAGCGCATTGCGGACAGCAGCTTGTCCTGATAATCCGCATGGCCTCGTGAACTGAAGCGCTCGTAAAGAGCGGTCGAGAGCACCGGCACTGGAACGCCTTCGTCAATCGCCGCTTTGATCGTCCAACGTCCCTCGCCAGAATCGGAAACCCTGCCGGAGAACATGGATAGATCTGCATCCTCAACCAGTGCTGTTGCAGTCAAATCAAGTAGCCACGAGGCAACGACACTGCCACGCCGCCACACCTCGGCAATTTCGCCTAAGCTCAGGTTGTACTGATAGTGTTCCGGATCGCGTAGAGGCGCCGTCTCCGCATCCGTAGCGAGCGAACGGTTGCCGATGCCAGCATGGCGCAGGATTCCAAACCCCTCTGCGTAAGCGGCCATTAACCCGTATTCGATTCCGTTATGAACCATATTCACGAAGTGTCCGGCGCCGCTTGGGCCACAATGCAGGTAGCCGAGTTCTGCGGTGCCACCCAGTGATTCACGTCCAGGCGTACGGGGAATGTCGCCCGTACCCGGCGCCAGTGTCTTGAAAATTGGATCAAGACGCGCAACGGCGTGTACTTGTCCGCCGATCATCATGCAGTAGCCGCGCTGGAGGCCCCAGACGCCGCCGCTCGTGCCCACATCAACGTAGTGAATGCCCTTGGACGCGAGTTCGGTGGCTCGTCGAATGTCATCGACGTAGTATGAGTTACCCCCGTCTATGAGAATGTCATCGGCTTCGAGGTGCCCGACTAGTTCAGAGATCGTCTGATCGACGACCGCAGCCGGAATCATCAGCCAGATGGTCCGCGGCTTCTCGAGTTGGCGGACGAAGGCGCCCATATCGCTAGCGCCCACTGCCCCTTCTGTAACAAGCTCGTCGACCGCCATCCGCGACCTGTCGAAGACTACGCATTCATGGCCGCCTCTTAGTAGGCGCCGTACCATGTTCTTTCCCATTCGTCCGAGGCCGATCATTCCAATCTGCATCTTTTGTCTCCGTTCATCGTTTCCGACAGCCAGTCCATTGCACGCGCTGGGCCAGATCTGAATCTCGGCACCATACGGGGGAATGACTGCCGTGCCGTGCGGCACATGCCTGATGCACCACGATCCGTTGTCGACCGCGCATCTGGGGAGTCGATCTGGCGACGCATGGTCGATGTGGCGCCGACAGGATTGGTGCAGACAGGGCGGGCCGATCCATCGCACATGTGACGCGTGGAGTTTGGTTTGACGTTCGCTCGGTATGCAATGCTCTGTTCGTGGACAAGGAAGACACCGAGTGGGGGAGCGAGTAGCTTCGAGCAACCGTGTAGTGTGGATGGGCAATCTGCAGGAGAAACCAGCGGTGTGATGTGCGTTCCTGGAGGCAAGGAGCCACTCCCAGCAACGCTGGCGGGAGTGGCGACGGACGACCTGCGTGGCGAGGGGATAACGTTCAGCTGACGCGAATCCACTTGCGCGGCTTGAGGCGGGCGGACGTCAAGTGTCGCACATTCTCAGGATGCGAATGCGTTCCACCCCGTAAGCACGCGAGTCTCGCGTTCATATCCGAGCGTGTTCACTGAAGCTGTAGTCATGGCAAAGAGGCGCGCCGTCTCCGGAGGTAACCCCAACCAGCAAGAGGCCAGGATACGGAGAATGTGCCCATGCCCAAACACGATCGCCTTCCGCGCACTGCCGCCGGCTACACGATCAATCACGGCCTGGGCTCTTGCCGCGGCCTGCCATATCGTCTCACCGCCTGGCACGCCATCGCTCCATAATGACCAGTTTGGTCGCTCCGAACGGATTTCCGCTGTGGTGCGCCCCTCGTAGTCCCCGTAGTTATATTCGAGGAGGTTGTCATCGTGTAGCGCCACTCCTCCGAAACCGGCGAGTCGGCATGTTTCCCGAGCACGCTGCAGCGGGCTCGTAAGCACCAGATCAAAACGGCGATCCCGAAGTAGCCGTGCGAGCTTTCTGCCCTGTTGCTCCCCTGCGGGTGTCAAAGGCAGGTCGGTCCTTCCCGTATGTTTGCCCGCACGGCTCCACTCAGTCTCTCCGTGACGAACAAGCCATAGTTCGACTTGCATTCTGACGCACTTCCTTTCGCTGTTGCTGGGCGCCTTCAGTATCAGCCGCTCCCGTCCGGCCTGGAGCGCGTCAATGAGAGCGACTACCACTCACCTGCAAGGCTGGACCGTGCGGTAGTCGGGATCCCAAGGGCGGCCTGTGCGCGCTGTGGTTCTCCAAGATCGGTCCAACCCACTCCGTGCACCGGGAGGACCGCGAGTTGCGACGGGCAAGTCGATAGCACATCGTCAGAGAAGCTTCTGGATGGAATTTGTGCATACAAATGGCGGAGCATCGAGTCCGCGCCCGAAGGTTCGACATCGCTGCCGATCATCTCGAAGGCGGAAACGATATCAGGAGTGCCGCGTCGGAGCATGTTCAAGAATGCTCTCACGCGCCCTACCATTACGAAGCTGTTCCAAAGGCAGCCACAGTCCAGCAGTCGCTCCGCAGTTCTATGTGCGGGCTTCTCCCAGAACCGACGTACTTCGAAAACCGGAGCCTCCCCGGTCCGATGCAACTGCGCACCGGGTTCAATCCATCCATACGCGCTCTCTGCTGACGACGGCACAATCCCAAGCAGTACGACACGATCTGCGTCTACCTGCGCGTGCATAAAGGCGCGATCCGTGGCAGCCGCAAACGCCTCCTCGCACTGGAAGTGGTGGTCGGAAGGAAAAAACGCGACGACTGCGTCCGGGGCAAGCGTGGCAAGACGAGTTACCGCATATGCAATCGCGGCAGCTGTTCCGTGATTGTATGGCTGAATCAATACACTGCTGGGAGACAGCGGCGGAAGCCGATCCGCGTAGAATCGCTCATGAGTTCGCGTCAACAGCAGAAGAGTGTTGCGCGCGGGGACTACCTGAGCCACACGCCGGCTCGTGACGTCGAGCAGCGTCTCCCCGCCAGTGAGTGCACAGAACTGCTTCGGTGTGTTATCGCCCGTAAGCTTCCGCGTAAGAGGCAGGAGACGCTTACCGTCGCCGCCCGCGAGAATGACTGCCCATCGGTGGTTGAGCGTGACGGGATGTTCGCCGTTACGAAGAGCCGCCATATCAGAAGAATAGACGGGCAGCATCACAGTCGAGCCCCCGTGCGTGAGGCGTTTTCAAGGGAGCCCGATACTGTTTCGTCTGGTGCCCCTCGATCGAACGTTCTGGCGCACTCAAGGTAGCGGGACGCGATCTCTTCTACGGCCTCTGGGCGGCTCATGGAACCGTCTCGCCACTTTACAAGTGAATCCCAGAATGTGGTTCGGCCAACGGCGAAGCCTATAAACCCATCAACCCTGGAAGCAACCGCGAGCCAGGCACGGACTCTGTTCATATCTTCGCCGCGACCGAGAACAATGCAACCAACGCTGTCCCGGCCCTGTCGTCGCACTGCGGCAACAACTCGTTCGCAGTCTTCGTGCCGGTCGAGCCCCTCGATCTTCCAGACATCGGGTTCCACTCCAGCGTCTTGCAGCTCCTTGATCGCCTGAGCCGTTAGGCGCGGACGATGCTCCAAATCGAACCCATTTTCGCCCGCGCCGGGTTTTGCCTGTTGTCCCTTCTCCGGCGGAACCAGCAGCTCGAACATGAAGCGACTACGGCTGTTGTTCCGAAGATAGTCGGACAGGCGTCGCAATCGGCTGGCCTGACGTGCGTTCACGGCTTGATTTCCATCCGCGTTATAGCGCACCAGGACCTTGCATAACGTCGGCAGAAAGCGTTCGATATGGTCAGCGAACGCTTCTCCATACTGGAAATCAAACTCCGCCTGTCCGCTCTTTTCGGCGGGGCATGCTGTTATAAAGCCACGAGCTCGGGCGTCATCGAGAAGCTCGGCCCCGAATTCTTCGTCCACCAGGATGCCTGCGTCGGCGTGCCCCAGGCCTTGATCCACAGCCGCCCTAAATCCGTCGTAGATAACCTGCTTGGCCGAACTGATCTGCGCGATCTGGTCTGGACTTAGATCGCCACTCCAGCCGAACAGCTTCGTCTGGAACGATCCCCGATGGTCGAATGGAAGAATATACAAGTGTCGATCAAAGCCATGCGTCTTCATGCGGTCTCCTTGTACTGCCTATAGCGGCGAATGAGATTCGTCGTGGAGCTGTCATGTTCGTCCGAAGGTGCATCAGTTTGGAGCTCGGTTACGATGCGCTGTGCCAACACCTTGCCGAGTTCGACGCCCCATTGGTCGAATGAATTGATTTCCCAGATGACGCCCTGTGTGAAAACTGAGTGCTCATACAAAGCCACGAGCTTCCCAAGTGTTGCGGGAGTCAGTTGCTCGGCAAGAATCATGTTCGAAGGTCGATTGCCGCCGAAAACGCGGTGAGCGACCAGGTCCTCCGGCATGCCTTCGGCTTGGACTTCATCTCGGGTCTTGCCGAAGGCCAGCGCCTCGGCTTGCGCAAAGGCATTCGCCAGCAGAATGTCGTGATGTTGTTGCAGCGCGTTCAGTGGTCTCCCGAAGGCAATGAAGTCGCAAGGCACTAGTCTGGTCCCCTGGTGAATCAGCTGGTAGAACGAGTGCTGGCCATCCGTTCCCGGCTCCCCCCAGTAGATGGGGCTGGTTTGATACGCTACGTCCGCCCCGTTCAGCGTGACGTGCTTACCGTTGCTCTCCATCGTGAGTTGCTGGAGGTAAGCTGGCAGCCGTTTCAGGTACTGGTCGTACGGAAGGACGGCCACCGTTTCAGCTTCGAGGAAGTTTGTGTTCCAGATACCAAGAATGCCCATCAGGACCGGCAGGTTCTGTTCGAAGGGCGCTGTGCGGTAGTGCTCGTCCATTGCGTGGAATCCACGTAGCAGGTCATGAAATCCATCGGGGCCAATTGCGAGCATGGTGGAGAGGCCAATCGCGGATGCGAGTGAGTAGCGCCCTCCTACCCAGTTCCAGAAGCCGAACATGTTTGCTGTATCGATCCCGAACTCCGAGACGGCTGCAGCGTTGGTCGAGACAGCGACAAAGTGGCGAGCAACAGATGCGTTGTCACCGCCGAAGCCCGCAGTGGACCACTCACGAGCCGTCCGGGCGTTCGTCATCGTTTCGAGGGTGGTGAAAGTTTTCGACGAAATGACGAAAAGGGTCTCGGCAGGATCGAGATCCCGTACCGCCTCGGTGAAGCTGCCGCCGTCCACGTTCGCGACAAAGCGAACCGTTAGCGCGCGGTCACTGTAGTGCTTTAGAGCCTCGTAAGCCATCACTGGCCCGAGATCCGACCCCCCTATACCGACGTT
>DASQEG010000623.1:0-2914 GCA_035633775.1 Bryobacteraceae bacterium | reverse complement strand
CGGCGGCCTCACGTGCCAGTCCCTGGCAGGGCAAGTGCGATGCCGCCGCACCAACAGGCAACCGCCGACCCGTTAGCGAGCAAGTTACCAGCGCCACGTTGGAGTGACGCCGTTCTCATTTCCCTCTCTCGATGGCCGGTCACACAGGAAAGACAGCGCGACTGACGCAGCCGGCCATTTGGTGCTCTATCTCGGCCGCGGGGCAGCCCGCTTACGACCTGTCTGGAACAGTCGCGGTGCAAAGTCCTGCAGGTTGCGGCGCCACGTCTGCCATTCGTGGTCCGTACCGGGCGATTCGGAAAACACGTGCTGGATCTTCGCCTCCTCCAGCGAAGTGTGCAGATTCCTGAGGCCCTGCCTGAAGCGTTCAGGCTCTTCGGTCCCCACGCCGATCCAGAGCAGGTGCACGCGATTGGAAAATGCGGCCGGGTCAGCCATGGCGCCGCGGAACGCCGTCTTCAGATCGAGTTTGCCATCTGCGGAAGGAAGCAGCGCCCGGCTGAATCCGCCGATGTAGGAGAACAGGTCGAGATTGTTGAGGGTTACGTAAAACGTCTGCATGCCTCCCATGGAAAGCCCCGCCATCGCGCGCTGCTCGCGATCAGAGATGGTGCGGAAATTCGAATCGATGAAAGGGATCAGGGCCCGCGTGACGTCGTCTTCGAATGCAGACATCCTGTTCTGCATCGCTTTCCTCATCTCGGGAGAACCGGGTGGCCTGCCGCGCAGATCGGGCACGGACATGCCTGCGCGCCGCGCGTAACCATTGGCCATCACGCTATCATTGGCTTTGCTTTGCCCGCGGCAATCAGGTTATCCAGAATGAAATTTGCCCTGCCCTGCCGCGTCCACCCGGTTTCGTCCTCCCCACCGCCTTGCTGAAGGTACAGCACGGGGTAGCGCTCTTTCAACCGTGTGTCATAACCGGGGGGAGTGTACACCAGCGCATGCCGCCATGTGCCGGTTACCTTCGAGTGATACCAAACGTCGCGCACCTGCCCGTGTGGAACGTCTTGCGGCAGGTAATATGTCGCACCCGCTTCAGGGACCTCGACGGCGCTGGCCCACTTGCTTTCTCCGAAGTAAGCAGTGCTACCGCGATCGCTGACTTCCGCGCCGTCTACGACGATTGTGTAGTAGTGGAGCCCGGGAGCCTGCGGCGGTGTGACGATGGTCCAGAATCCATCTGCCTGCTTCTCCATATCGGCTTTCGGGCCGCTCCAGAAGTTGACCCGGACCTTGCTTGCATCTGGCGCGTTGAATCGGATCTCCACCCGCGATTTGCGGTCGACGCGCGGATACTGAGCGTCGAGAACATTCGATGTGGCGGGTTTGAAATCACCTGAATCCTGAGCGAAACAGAAAGGCGCCGCCAGCAGCACTGCCATCGCCATCAGCCGCATTCAACCTCCAGACATTCCCGCCGGCAGGGCGCCGCGGGAGGCAAAGCGCCCGGCCGCTCGGGCGATGATCTCGTTACTACTATGAGAGAAGCTGCAATGAACCGACCGAAGCTGTTCCTGCATGCGCCATTGCAATCGCGATCGGCCCGTGCCGCAGATGACAGCGCAGGTGCAGACGCAGGTTCCGGAACGTGTTCCTGGCGCAAAGCCGGTGAAAACCGAGCACATTAATATTCATGGCACAGCGGTCGAAGGGAATCTCGACGGAGACGCCGCCAATCGCGACGTCATCGTCTTCCTCCCGCCCGGATACGACAAAGACCGGAAGCGGCGTTATCCCGTGCTGTACGCGCTCCACGGATATTCCATCGGCGCCGAACCGTGGACTCACGAAATCCACGTCCCGCAGACGATCAAAGGCGCATTCGCGAAAGGTCGCGGGAGATGATCGTCGTGGTTCCCGATTCGAAGACCGTTTATAGGGGAGCCATGTACTCGAGCTCCTCCACGACCGGCGACTTCGAGAAGTTCATCGCGCACGACGTGGTGGCCTACATCGACGCGCACTACCGCACGATTCCGAAACGCCAAAGCCGCGGCCTCGTGGGCCATTCTATGCGCGGGTACGGTGCGACCCGCATCGGAATGAAGCATGCTGACGTTTTCGGCACGCTCTACATCATGAGTCGCTGCTGCCTGTCACCCATGGCCGGAGGCGGACCAGGCCCGGCCGCTCAGCTGAAGGAGCGTGCTATCGCTGGCGAGAAGAAGGCCGCCGCGGCCAAGTCTGCCGCCGACCTTGCGGCTCAGTCGCCCGGTTTCGCCGCCGCACAGTATGCAAGGGCTGCGGCTTGGGCGCTGAATCCAAAGAACCCGCCACTGTATTTCGATTTTGCCGACGAGGGACGGCGTTCCGCAGCCGGATGTCGTAGCGAAGTACGCCGCGAACGCACCGCTCGCGTTCATCGATCAGTACATTGGTGATCTCGGGCGTTATCACGCCATCGCAATCGACGTTGGCGATCAGGACGGCCTGCGCTCGGATGCCATCAAGCTCCACAACGTCCTCGATACCTACGGAGCTCGAACAGCTTTGAGATCCATCCGGGCGCTCACACCAGCGCCGTGGCTGACCGATTCCAGAATCACGTTCTGCCGTTCTACAGCAGGAACGTCTGCTTTGTGGAGAACTGCAGATAGACCTCGCGTGCGCGTCGAGTCCGAGCGCCCGGGATATCGCCGTGCACGAACGTGGCGGTTCTTAGTGGATCCGCTTCCCAGATGTTTTGGCTGGATCAGGAAGGGGAGGTCGCCCTCGCGTATCTAATACTCAGGTTGCCCGTCATTCCGCCCGCGTTCGTGCCGATCGTTAAAGGCTTCTCCAGCTGCTATAGTTCCGATGCATGAAGTCCGATCAGGAGCTTGCGGTACACCTCTGTTCCCTCGAAGAGTCCCTTCTAAATCCGGCAGTGCGGCGATCGTCGGCAGTATGCGAATTGCTGGCTGACGAC
>DASQEG010000622.1:0-2737 GCA_035633775.1 Bryobacteraceae bacterium | reverse complement strand
TGCTTGCCCGAGCGTCACGACATCGGGCAGCACACTGCGAAAGTGCGTTTGGAGCTCGTATACGCCGGTGGTGTCAGGCGCCAGGCCGGTCATCATAGACGTGCGCGACGGACTGCACAACGGAAACTGACAGTAGGCACGGTCGAACCGCACACCATTCCTGGCAATTCGGTCAATGTTGGGCGTCTTTACGAGCGGATGCCCGTAACACCCTATGCAGTTGTTGAGATCGTCTGTCGCGACGAACAGCACATTGCGTTTGCGGCCGCTCTGCGGTGCCGCAAAAAGGGGCGCCGAAGCAGTGAACAGGAAGCTGCGCCGATTCATCAGTGCGATTCTATACTGGCATTTGGCAGGATGCCAGTCGCACACCGGTCAGCGACCTCGTCGGGCAGCCTGTCTGTTCACTTTGGGACCCCTACAGGCAGGCTCTCGCCGGGTGCCTCGGTCGTAGGAAGCCAGCGCTGAAGACCCTTCTTCACGTCGGACATCGCAGTGTTGGAAGCCAGGTTGATCCACTCATGAGCGTCCTGCCTCCGATCGTACAGCTCCTCAGTGGCGTCGTGATATCGGATGTAGCTCCAGCGCTCTGTTCGGACCGCATGGTTACCGCGGCCGTAAGTCGTGATCGCGGGGCGACTCCATTCGCGGGTTGTCTGTTCAAGAAGAGGCCTGAGGCTGACGCCATCCAGACCCGCAGGCGGTTGGAGTCCGGCAAGCTCTGTCAGTGTCGGGTAGAGGTCTACCAGCCCTACGGGTCTGTCGCAGCGGGAACCAGGCTTTGTCACTCCGGGAGCGGAGATGACGAGCGGTACATGCGTAGCGCGGTGCCACAAGCTCTGCTTGTGCCAGTGCCATTTCTCGCCAAGGTGGTATCCGTGATCTGACCACAGCGCAACGATCGTATTGTCCCGATTCGGGCTGCGCTGCAGTCCGTCAATGATCCGTCCGAGCATGGCGTCAGAGAAACTGATACAGGCAAGGTACGCCTGTACGGCTTGTCTCCAATTGCCGGTGCTGACCAATAGATCGTGCCGGGAGTGCTGGTTCAGCGCGATGCGCCGGGCGAACGGAGGAAGATCCGCGAGGTCGTCCTCCTTTACCGGTGGAAGCACGATGGATTCGAGAGGATACAGATCGAAGTATTTCCGAGGCACGAACCATGGAATGTGCGGACGAAACATGCCTGCCGCCAGGAAGAACGGGTGTTCGTGTCTCTGGCCCAGGACCCTGCTCGCCCATGACGCGACTTTGAAGTCGGGCATGTCTTCATCGGCGACGTCCATGGAGGCCCAATCGAAGTTACGCCAGCTCACGGTCGGCATCGGAGTCGCCGGGCGGCGCGGCTCCGGATCGGGAGGAAAGCTGTAATTGTCGAACCATCCGTTGTCTCGCCCCTTCGGGTTCCAAAAGAAATATTCGTCCCAACTCTTCGCGTCGTTGGAGCCCTTGCCGTGGTGAAACACCTTCCCGCCGCCGAACGCTCTGTACCCGCTGCCACGGAAATACTGCGGCAGGGTCGTAACTTCCGGAAGAGTCTTCCGCCACGGCTCCTCGTCGTTGCCGTAAACACCGGTTGTGGACGGACGCATCCCCGTCATGACCGCCGTACGAGAAGGATTGCAGATGGGCGCGGCTGTATGCGCGTCGGTGAAGAGCACGCCCTGTGCAGCGAGCCGGTCGAGGTTCGGGGTCTTTACCTGAGGATGTCCGCCAAGCGCGCCAACCCAGTCGTTCCAGTCGTCCACTGCGAGCATGAGGACGTTCGGACGACGGCTCTGCGACAACACATTCAACGCGCCAGAAGCGCCGGACAAAAAGGTTCGCCGGGTGAGCATGACAGGTTCTGGCCGCCTATTCTACAGGCCATAACAAGCCTTCGACGGTGAGCTACAAATCCATGGGGAACGTGTCGAGGGGGACCGGGCCATCGCGTGTGACCAGGTAGTTGTGTTCAAGGCGGATTCCGCCCTGAAGAGTCTGGGAGTACAACGCCGGCTCACAGGCGATAACTTCGCCTTCAACGAACGTCTGATCACTGCCCGCATTTAGCCAGGGCTGTTCCCACCCATCCATACCTACGCCGTGACCTGCATGGTGCGTGAACGACCCTTCCGTGCCAGGATGCCGATCAAGGTAGGAGCGGATCTCTTCATATGCGGCACGAGCGGACAGGCCGGGCCGGATGTATTGCGCGGCGATCTCGTGTGTGCTCAACACGTGGGACCAGGCGTCCTGCTGCTGCTGCGTTGGCTCGCCCGCGACAAACGTTCTGCAGAGATCGCACATGTAACCGTCGAAGGAAGGGAAGAGATCGTAAATGCATAGATCTCCCGGTGAGATGACCCGCTGAACAGGAGGTCCCCCTCCACCAATGGCACGCACACCGCAAGCAAAGTCACCCTTCAGATCAACGGAAGTGCCCGCCGCACTAACAACAGCCTCGTAGATGATCAGGTACGCGTCCAGCTCGGTCATGCCTGGCTCCAGCCGGGCCTTGATGGCGGCATATCCCGCTTCGGCCATTTTGGCAGTGGCACGCATGCTGTCCACCTCATCGGGCATCTTGCGACGTCGCATCTCGATGAGGGACGGTGTGAGATTGTACGTTGTTCCGGTGAGTGCAGCCAGCATCCCACCGGAGACCGATTCCGGTTCAATGCCTATCGTTCCGCGGAGCGCGAGCTCACGCACCGTGCCGGCAGCCTCCTCGTGTCCCGTCTCACGACCGAAGACT
>DASQEG010000621.1:0-3002 GCA_035633775.1 Bryobacteraceae bacterium | reverse complement strand
GGAGGTCGCGGCCGGGCGTGACGTCAAGCCCGTTACAACCCGATGTGGTCGATACAAGCGCCCGTTCGCACGACATTGCTTCCAGAACTTTCAGGTTCGTACCTGCAGAAACTCGCGTCGGAACCACAACTACGTTCGAGGCCGCATAGTAAGGCCGGACGTCGCTGATGAAACCATGAATTTCTATGTGCGGATCGGCAGGTGCTGACGGCAGGTACAGTTCGGGGTTACGGCCGGCGATGACGGTCAGGTGCGCTTCCGGCACTTTCGTCCTGAGGAGCGGCCACACCGCTTCGACGAACCACCGAAACGCAATGACATTTGGAAAGTGCGCGAACGAGCCGACGAAGAGCAGGTTGGCCCCGTGCGACTCCGGCTCAGGAGTGAAGCGGTGAAGATCGACACCGTTGGGAATGACATGGGTGTTGCTGGACCGCAGCAACGCGGCATCCCTCGCGGACATGACCACGACCGCTGCATAGCGCCTGACCGCCCCCTGCTCGTAGCTCCGCCACCGCAACCACCGCATCCATGAGGCAGCCGTACGCTCGTTTTCGAAGACCTGGGCATGAAGGTCGAAGGTGACGTCATGCTCGACGAGGATCTCAGCGCTGTAGGTTGCCATCCATGTGTACTCGACCTGCAGCAAATCGATCCTGAGCCGGTGACGCGCTTCGGACACGGTCTGCCGAACATAGCTGCTTCGAAACTCATTTACTTCCGGGGGGACGATGGTACTCCATCGCGGCTCCCGGTAACGCGGGTTTGGGAACACAAAGACCCTGGAGCAGAACTCGTGAAGCGGCGTGCCCTCGACAGCCGCGCCGGGTTCAGCGAAAGCGAACAGCACCACGTCAAAGTCACGCGAACCCTCGCGCAGCAGGTTGAAGATCCGAACGGCTCCGCCATGGCTAAGCGGGAACGGCAGGTACGGGGAGAGAACCCCAATGCGTCTGCGGCCGTGGCGAAACGCGCGGCCGGTGAACTCGGCATGCGTCTGCGGATACACGCTTCGATCGCGCCGCCATGGCACCAGCCATCGGGGCCGCAGCCATATCCTGTCGAGCGGCACGCCGAGAAGGAAGAGCAGAGAAGCCACCGGAGTCGTGAGGCGCAGATGGTGCCGCTCAAGGCCTCCGTTGTAAGCCAGGATCTTCAGTGGCGCATAGCGCAACGCCAGCCGCCAAATGCGGCCATCGCCGCCCATTAGCGTTGGCGCGAGACCGATTCTCTTTCCTTGCAGCGGTCCCGGCAACTCGGCTGGATTTATCGTACGGACGCCAGGCACTTCGTATCGGGCTACTGCGTAGTGCTCATGGTCGGGGAGAAGCTCGCGCATCTCTTGCACCATTCGAAGTGCAAGCTCCGCCGGGCCGGCGCAGAAGCTGACGACGACGGCCGGAGCGTCGCGTCCAAGCAGTAGCCGGACTGCCTGCTTAAACTTCGCGGCCACGGAACGCCACACGGAGCATCAGCACCGAGATGAGAGGAAGTGCGGCAACAGCAACACAGACGGGTTCCCAGCCGCGGCGTTCCGACCAGCGCCCGATCTGCGGCGCCAGAAACACCGTCATCAGCCCAAACGCACCGGTGAGGAACGACACCCCGAACGCCGCACGCTCTGCACCGAAGAGGTCGAGCGGAATCGAGTAGTAGTTCACGCTGAGGCAGACCAGCGCGAACAGGCTGACACAAACAGCCGCGACGGCCAGAGCGGGCGATGGCGCGTACGGAGCAACTCCGGTGAAGAGCGCAAACAGGGAAGCCACGGTCGCAATGCGCAACCGCGTTGCCACCAGAGCGCCACCGCCGCGAATCAAACGCTGCGAAAGCCAGCCGCCGAAGAGCCCACCGAGCGATGCGAAGATCGGCGGAATCCACGCATATTGCAGGTTCGCTTCGGTCTGTGTGAGACGGTATCGCGTTGCCAAAAACAGGGTCAGCCACGTCAGCCAGAGGCTGTATACGGTCATCGCCAGAATGTTCGCTGCTATCAGTGCCTGAAAGCCACGGTCTCGCAGCATTGTTGCGGCGGATATACGAGGCGGATCGGAGTGCACACGCGCGACCGGGACACGTTTTGAAATCGCGAGCCACAGAGGGATCCACACAAACCCGAGTGCGCCCGCAATCACGAATGCCGACCGCCACCCGAACCGCGGCGATACGTACTCTGTGAGGATGGGGGCGGCCATCGTTCCCAGCGTAATTCCAAACTGGCTCACCGCACTGCCGAGCGCTCGATCTTCGGGTTCCAGATAAACGGCTGCGCCTTTTGCGGTGACAGGAATGCCGCCAGACTCAGCTGCTCCGAGCAGGGCACGACAAATCATCAGGGCTACCAGGGTGCCCGCAAAACCTGTTCCGATTCCCACAGCAGACCACAACGCCACGACGGCGGAAGCCCCGTATCGGAGCCCGATGCGGTCCACCAGAAGCCCCATGACTGGAGACATCAGTGCGTAGGTGATGGAGAACGCGGAAACGATGTAGCCCAGCTCCTCATTACCGATCTGATATTCGACGCGAAGCGTCGGCATGAGCACAGACAGCAGCGAGCGATCGAGGTAGTTGAGCGCTGACGACAAAATCAGAACAGCAATCGCGAACCACCGCCAGCTGCGTTCGGTCATCGTCCGAGTTCGACGCGGACGGCCTCGCCCGAAACGGCGGCGTTGGTCTCCGCCACAGGCATGTATTCGACTACAACTTTTCGGCCTGCGCGCTGTGCACCGCAAGTCAACGCCATTTGGCCGCCGCCGCTGAGCTCCACTTGCCCAGGATCAGCTACGCGGATCTGGACTACCCGCTTGCCGGAAGCGACGTGCAGATTCGCCGTCTTTCCAAGACATTCGACGCGGGTCAAGGTGCCGCTCAGCTTTTGCGTCTTGCCACCTTCTGCGTACCGGCCCAGGCCCTTCGGGTCGATGACTGGCTTTCCGGCGTTGGCCTTCGCTTCAGCTGCACGGATGGCCATCATCGCTTTCTCCCGAACTGCCTGG
>DASQEG010000620.1:0-2419 GCA_035633775.1 Bryobacteraceae bacterium | reverse complement strand
TATGACTCTGCCGTGGCTGATGGAAACATCGAAATCGACACTGAGACGGCTCACCGCACAGTTCGCCATCTGGCGCGCGAGGAAGGCTTGCTCGTCGGTGTCTCGTCGGGCGCGAACGTTGCAGCCGCGGGACTGCTGGCAAACCAGCTGGTCGCCCAGGGGCAGCGAGCAACCATCGTGACGGTGATCTGCGACAACGCAGCCAAGTATCTGAGCGAGAGTTTTTGGGATGATCCGGATTGAACCTGCTGCGTGGACCGTCATGGTGGACCATGCACAGAACACGTTTCCCAATGAGTGCTGTGGCGCAATGCTCGGCAGCGACGACGGCGAGCAGCGGGTGGTCACGGACGCTGTGCCGCTCGAGAACGCCTTTGCAGGCCAGCAATTCGAGAGATATGAGATCCGCCCGGAGGATCTGATCGAGGCCGACCGCGAAGCGAATCGCCGCGGACTCGTGCTGGTAGGGATCTATCATTCCCACCCGGACTGCGATGCATACTTCTCCAGGACCGACCTTGAGAATTCATCGCCCTGGCATTCTTTCGTCGTGCTGTCGATCAAAAGCGGCAGGTTCGACCACGCAAACTGCTTCCGTCCCGATCTTGACCGCATCTCAGCGGATAGAGAAGAACTCCAACACCCATGATCAAAGTCCTGATTCCAACGCCTCTGCGGCAATACACCGGCAAGAAAGAATCGGTGGAAGTAAGCGGCGCGACGGTCGGCGAGGCGCTCGGTGCGCTCACCACGGACCATCCGGAACTCCGCAAGCAGCTTTACAACGACGAAGGCAAGCTCCGCAGCTTTGTTAACGTTTACCTCAACGACGAAGACATCCGCTACCTGAGCAAAGATTCCACTGCAGTGAAGGCCGGCGACACTCTGACCATCGTTCCTTCCATTGCCGGAGGCCGGTCGTGAGCACTGTGGCGGCTGAGGTGGCACTGTCGAAGGAGGAGATCCTCCGCTACAGCCGCCATCTGATCATGCCCGAGGTCGGCATGGAAGGCCAGCTGAAGCTCAAGCAGGCGAAAGTGCTGATGATCGGAACCGGCGGGCTGGGTGCGCCGCTCGGTATGTATCTGGCCGCCGCCGGTATTGGCCGGATTGGTCTGGTGGACTTCGATGTGGTTGACCACACGAATCTGCAGCGCCAGATCATTCACGGCACGAAGGACGTTGGTCGCAAGAAGCTCGACTCGGCCGCGGACACGATGCTCGACATCAACCCGTACGTTCAGATCGACCGGTTCGAGGTTGCGCTGACGAGCGAGAACGCGTTGGACATTCTGAGGGACTACGACATCGTTGTCGATGGCACGGACAACTTCCCCACGCGCTACCTCGTCAACGACGCGTGCGTGTTGTTGGGCAAGCCGAACGTCTACGGATCCATCTTCCGCTTCGAAGGTCAGGCGACAGTCTTCGCGTACCCCGGAGGTCCGTGTTACCGATGCCTGTATCCTGAACCTCCACCGCCGGGCCTTGTCCCGAGTTGTGCGGAAGGCGGCGTTCTCGGCATTCTGCCGGGGCTGATCGGAGTTGTGCAGGCGACTGAGGCCGTGAAGCTGATCCTCGGTACCGGCGAGCCTCTTGTTGGTCGACTGCTCCTGTACGATGCACTCGCGATGCGGTTCCGTGAGCTCAAGCTCCGTCGAAGCCCTGAGTGCCCGGTATGCGGCGACAACCCGACCTTGCGGGAGCTGATTGATTACCATCAATTCTGCGGAGTACCGCGACAGGAGGAGCAGCAACCTTTGGGTGACATTACTCCGGTTGAAGTGAAACAGAAGCTCGACCGCGGCGACCAGTTCACGCTGATTGACGTGCGTGAGCCCCACGAATATCAAATTTGCAACATCCCCGGCGCGCAACTGATCCCGCTTGGCGATCTGCCGAAGCGCGTCGCGGAATTGAACCCGGCCGACGAGATCGTGGCTCACTGCAAGAGCGGCATGCGCAGCGCCAAAGCCGTCGACTTCCTCAAGCAGGCCGGCTTCGGACGCGTTCGCAACATGACGGGTGGGATTCTCGCCTGGAGCGATACGGTCGATCCAAGCGTTCCGAAGTACTAGCAGGCTTTCCCGGTCAGGCGTAACGCCGGCTCGCAACGAAAAAAAGGCCCTGCACCATAGCGGTACAGGGCCTTCTTCGAACGCGGATGTTCTAGAAGTACAGCTTCAGCGCGAGCTGCACAAATCGCGGATCCAGAGTCGAGGATACACGACCGAAGTTCGCACTACTCAGGTCAGTGTTGGGCGCTGTGAAGTTCGTCTTGTTAAACACATTGTAGAACTCCCCACGGAACTGCAGGCGCCCTCCCTCGCCCAGGAACGGCATCGCGAAATTCTTCGCCAGAACCATGTTGGTCTGGTAGTACGGAAAGCCATAGACGACGTTCCGGCCCAGATTGCCA
>DASQEG010000619.1:0-3063 GCA_035633775.1 Bryobacteraceae bacterium | reverse complement strand
TCCTTGCCCGGAACTGAAGCGGCTACCCCTTCAGTTTTCCAGCAATCTGCGCCACGTGCCGGCCCTGAAAGCGGGCGATTTCAAGCTCGTTCTCACTGGGCAGCCGTTTGCCGTCGCCACCAGCGATGGTGCCCGCGCCATAGGGGCTGCCGCCACTGACTGATTCCACACCGAACAGCCCCGTAGCCGCATACGGAACGCCAACGATCACCATGCCGAAGTGGAGGAGGTTGGTGTGGAAGCTTGTGATTGTGGTCTCATGCCCTCCGTGCTGTGTCGCAGTGGACGTGAAAACACTTCCTACCTTGCCGATGAAAGCACCCTTCGCCCACAACTGCCCCGTCTGGTCAAGGAAGTTCCTCATCTGGCCAGCCATGTTGCCGTACCGCGTCGGCGTGCCGAAGATGATCGCATCGGCCTCCGTCAACAGCTCGGGCGTGGCAATCGGCACTGTCGCGAACGCGTCACGCGCTTCTTTGGCGCCAGTACGGATGAGTGCATCCTCAGGTACGAGTTCCGGCACCTGAAGGATCCTGACGTCGGTCCCTTCGACGGAACGGGCACCTTCGGCCACGGCCTCAGCCATACGATGGATATGGCCGTACATGCTGTAGAAAACCACCTGGATGTTTATCACACGCCTGAGATGCAGCGACTGCCGAAAGGTTGCGCATTCTGTGACGGCAACCGGCTGCAAATACCCCGCGTCTGGTAGCATTGGGTGTGCTTCTCAAGGTGTTGTTTTTCGGACAGTTGCGTGACATCACGGGCCTATCCGAAGCAGCAGTCGAGATGCCCGAAGGCTCCACTGTCGATTCCGTCTTCCGGCATTTTGCGGACCAGCACGCTCCCATGAACTCGATGGCATCCAGCATCGTGGTTGCTCGCAATCAGCAGTTCGTCCCCGCGGATACACCGCTCGCCGATCGTGACGAAGTAGCATTCCTGCCACCTGTTAGCGGAGGAGCGGTGAACTGGACATACACCGAGGAATCGGCAACCGGTGACTTCTTCGGTTTAACCCGGGACACGCTTCCGGTGGAGGCTCTGAAAAACCGAATGCTGGCCGGTAGCGACGGTGCAGTAGTAGCTTTTGAGGGAGTGGTGCGCAATAACACCAAAGGGCGGCCGACATTGTTCCTCGACTACGAAGGGTACGAACCGATGGCGTTGCGCACCCTCGTAGCGATTGGCGAGGAGCTGCGCTCCGAGTTTGCGATCGGCCGGGTTGCGCTGGTGCATAGGCTGGGGCGCATGGAGATCGGAGAGGCGAGCGTTGCCGTCATCGCTACAGCGCCGCATCGCAGGCCTGCGTTCGAAGCGGCGCTCGAAGGAATCAATCGGCTGAAAAAACGCGTCCCTATCTGGAAGAAGGAGCACTTCGCTGACGGGGAAGTTTGGGTGGAAGGTGAATGGGATTCCGCCGTTCAACAACGCTAGCTGTTCACAGCCTCGCACTGACAGCTTCGCTGTGGGCATGGCAGAGCAAGGACACTGACCCGGTCTTCCGCGTCGACGTCCGGCTGGTGCGTTTGCTCGCCACCGTCAAGGACAACCATGGACGGCCTGTGGCGGGCCTTACCGAGAAGGACTTCAGCATTCGCGATAACGGCGTCGCTCAAAGCATCTCGCTTTTCGAACGTCAGACTGCTCAGCCGCTGTCTGTAGCCGTGCTGCTGGACGTTAGCGGCTCTGCTGCGAAGGAGATGAAGTATCAGACCGACGCGGTCCACAGGTTCGTGAAAGCTCTGTTCGGTGAGGGCAATCCTGAGGACCGCGCGGCGTTGTTTGCGTTCAACTGGCAGGTTGAGCGTACGGTGGGCTTCACCCGGAACACGACGCGCTTTATCGAAGGCATGAAGCGGCTGAAACCGGAAGCGGGCACGTCGATGTACGACGCCATCCTGCTCGCTTCAGAGGAGCTCGAGGAGCGCGAGGGCAGGCACGTGCTCGTGGTCGTGACGGATGGCGCCGATACGGTTAGCGGAACGAACTATGCAGCTGCTCTTCGCGCCGCACATAAAGCCGATGCGGTGGTGTACCCGATTCTTTCGGTGCCAATTACGAATGAAGCGGGTCGCAACGTAGGAGGAGAGAACGCTCTGACCACGATTGCACACTCCACCGGCGGACGCCTTTTTGCACCCGGGACAAACGGACTCGACCAGGCCTTCGCCGACATCCTGCGTGACCTCCGAACGCAGTACCTTATTGGCTACTACCCGCGAGGAGTGCCCCGGACGAAGGAGCCTTATCACCGCGTCGAGGTTCAGATGCAGAATCCCGCATTGCATGTGATTACGCGCTCCGGCTACTATGAGGACACCTCCCGTTGAGGCACGATGGCTTCCTCGAAGACGAAGGCTCCGGAACAGACGCTTGAAGAGAACCGCTACCTGCGCAAGCTGGTTGATTCACGCGCGCGCGTATGTCTGAAGCTTTTCACGAACGAAGAGCTTGAGGGGCAGATCGAATTCTTCGACGAATCATTTCTGCGTTTGAACCGGGACGGCGAGCCCAATCTGTTCATCTATAAGCACGACGTCAAGTACCTCTGGGAGATCGAACCTTCTGCCGGCAACAGTTGAGTCCGCTGCAGCCATTGCACGCGAAGCAGGCGCCATTCTGCTCCAGTACCTGAACCGCGTTTCGTTTGAGTTGAAAGGCGAGTACGATCTGGTTACGGAGGCTGACCGGGCGAGTGAAAGGCTCATCGTCGAACGCCTTCGCGCCGCCTTCCCCGATCACGGGATCATCGGCGAAGAAGGCACGGACCATGCGCCGTCCTCTGAGTATCGATGGTACGTGGATCCGCTGGACGGGACGACGAACTTCGCTCACGGCTTCCCGATGTTCAACGTGACACTCGGTCTTGAACGTGGCGACGAACTGATCGGCGGCGTCATCTACGATCCGCTGCGCGATGAGATGTTCACAGCGGAGAAGGGCGGAGGCGCCTTCCTGAACGGCAACCGCATCTCTGTGTCGTCTGCTTCACGGGTTGAGGATTCGCTGGTCGCCACGGGTTTTCCGAGCCGGCGCCGCCACTTGAACGTCAACCTT